>JAZREB010000087.1:0-25975 GCA_045660585.1 Faecousia sp.
AGGGACAGGCCTCTGGACTGTCCGCTTGCACCGATTACGGAACATTTGGGGGCAGTCGAGGACGCCTGCCCCTACGGGTTCTATTGATAGATTTTTCGTAATACGAATCAGATCATCAGCTCCATAAACGGGAATTTGAAGAGATTATTGGAAAGTTGGTAACATATGAAACGGAACAAATTATTGGGCAATACTCTACTTCTGATCGCATCGGTGATCTGGGGTACGGCTTTTGTTTTCCAGCGCAACGGCATGGACAATATCGGACCCATTGCCTTCAATGCCGCACGAACCACATTGTCTGCCATTGTGGTTGCTCCCTTTGCCCTGTGGAATATGCGAAAGGCTACCTTTGACTCTCCCGCAGAAAAGAGATCTTATACCCGGAACACCATTATCGGTGGCATCTGCTGTGGTTTCTTCTTAGCCCTTGCCAGTGCCATGCAACAGACAGGGCTGATCTATACCTCCGCAGGCAAAGGTGGATTCATTTCCTCTATGTATCTGCTTCCCGTGCCTTTCCTGAATATGCTGATTTTCCGAAAAAAGATCGGCTGGTCTGTTTGGGTCGCCGTTGCCATGGCGGTTGTGGGAATGTACCTGCTGTGCCTATCGGAGAGCTTCCGTCTGGAACGAGGGGACACCTTTATGTGTCTGGCGGCTCTCATGTTCGCTTTCCAAATCATGTGCTGTGACTATTTCGCTCCCAAGGGCGATCCCGTTGCCATTGCGGCGATCCAGTTTGCAACCGTAGCGGTGCTGTCCTGGCCTACCTCCTTTATTGTAGAGGAGCCTACCATGGACGGACTTCTCGCCGCAGGGATCCCCCTGCTGTACTGCGGTCTTATGTCCGGCGGTGTGGGCTACACCTTCCAGGTCATTGCCCAACGACATACCGATCCCACCCCTGCATCCCTCCTCATGAGTATGGAAGCGGTCTTCGCCGTCATTGCAGGCGCCATTCTTCTCCATGAGAGAATGTCCGGCAGAGAACTCCTTGGCTGTGTGATCCTCTTTGCCGCTATGATCCTCGTTCAGATCCCCATGCCTCAGCGGAAAAGCAAAAAGAAAGCTTAAAAATAATTATGACCGACAGTGCCGTAAAAAACACTGTCGGTCATTTGGTTGTTGTCCAAGATTACTTGGCGAAAAATGCCTTTGCACTGTCGCTATAGGCAAACAGAGCCTTGCAAACATCACCGAGAGTGCCGGTCTTTCCACAAGCGTAGCTTTCGGCACTGTAAATCAAGTCGTTGGAAATCGGATTACCCTGCTCGTCATAAACGGTAATACATACAGGAGTACGCAGTTCTGCAACAGGAAGTTCATGGAATGCAAACCGAATGCCATTCCGACCGTCACTGAAGTCGAACATCTCAACAGAATCCGGATCTATGATATAAGACACCTGTGTTCCGTCCTGCTTTTGATAGCGAACACAGATCTCGTATCCGTAATTGATATTCCGGGTATGCATCATCATGAATGTAAGTCCAACTTTGGTATTCAAATCCAAGCCCTTGGCATACCACTCCAAACCAGGTTCCCCTCCATTGGATATCTCCATATTCAGATTTCTAAGAGAAACACTATCCAAATCCGCAAGGTAGGACTTATGCACATCTGTCATATTGGCATCTGCCAAAGCATCTGTGCGATATCCCTTGAAGATCTGAGCCTTTGCACCATAACGGAGAAGGTCGGCACAGAGAGCTTTCAGTTCCTTGGATGCTCCGTCCTTGTTCAGTTGGGTCATGGCATAGGTTGCAATCGAATATTCATCCTCGCAGTGAACCGTAAATTTCACTCCATCGTAATTGACAAGCTCCGCTTGCAGGGTATCGTTCATCTGCACAGCCGTCAATCCCTCAAGGGTGAAATAGTAATACTCTCCCCGTCTTTCCGGTTGCAGGAGATATTCCAAATATCCTGTGCATTCATTATCCACATATTGAGGAACCTTCGCATTTAAGAACAAGGTCTCCAAATCATAGCCTTCCAAGTCGATAGCGGAAATCACATAGTTGAGGGCAATATCTTCTGCCAAGTTCAGAGTGTGCCGAATGGCAGGCATTTTCTCAGAAGGAAGCTCCACTCCTGTTTTGTGGACCACATAAATGTGTCCCTCTCCATTCTGCGTCAGGGCGCCTTGGTACTCAAGTTCCCCGGTTTCCTCGTTCAGTGCCACAGTGATCTCTATTGTCTCGCTCAAGCAATGATATTCATCGGGAGCCTGTGTCTCACGGATTTGATAGGTTCCTTCACCAAGCCCCTCGAAGCGGAGGATGCCATCGTCACCTACCACACCCATAACAGCCTCTTCCGGAGAAACGCCGTCCGTTGTTCTCATCTCTCTTTTCTCGTACTTGGTGGTAACGCTCTCGTAGTTGTCGGGGTTTACGGGAACACCATCCACCACGGTGTCGGGAGATACGTTGGTATAGGCGCCGTTCTTTAGTTTCCAGTAAGTTCCTGTTTCGGACACTTCGTAAGCATTTGTCACCTTGCGGACAACATTCTTATTTTCGCCGTAAAGGGCAAATTCAGATCCCGTAAGTCGGTTGTTCAGCGCATCGGTCACTACGATCTCCAAGGCACCGGAGTAGATTTTCGCAATTTTAGGTGCCAACAGGCTCGTGCAGCATCCAAACTCTGCAGGCACATCTGAATCCTCACATTTCTCGCAATCATAAGGGGAATATTCCACATCAACTTCATTGATGTTCGCACAACTTCCTGTCTCCGCTTCGGAATTCAGGATGGCATTGTAGCTGACGGTCATGGTGGCATCTGCGTATTCGAGGGCACTATACTGTATGAAGTTCTTAAATATGAGCGTCATTTTCGTATCGCCGTTCTCATCCTCATAGGACTCTACTTCGTAGTCGGTACCTGCTTCCAAGACCTTGTCCCCGATGGTAATATCTACATTGTAGGGATAGGTGAGGCCATCGGTCAGAATCGCATTCATAATATAATAGTACTTCTCGCGTCCACACATATGGGGGATTCTTTCCTCAATGACATAGGTCACCATTTCTCCGATTGCTGCCACAGCCGTACTGCTACGATCATCGGTAGTGGTCAGATCGTTATCCATATCCAGAGATAAGGTGAAATTAGGACAGTATGACAAATCTTCTCGGACCTCTATGATCATATCGGGAGTAGCGGTATTCAAAGTCACATAGGAAAGGGGACTCTTCTGTCCGCACAGGTCACAGTTGCTGAACACCACATATAGACCCAAAGGCAGGTCATGAGCACTGTGATCCTCACCATCCCATTCAAAGCCATAGGTTGTCTTATCCGGTGCATAGGCCATGTCGAAACAGAATTCCGAAAAATCACTATACTCTTTCACTTCAACAATCTTAGATACGACTCTGTTATCAAAATCCTCTGCAGTTTCATCGATCTCAAAGTAATTGGCAAAAAATGTACGCCACTCATTGGGAACAGTATAGAGGTAAGATACAGGCTCGCCATTGTCATCGGTCACAACGCTCAGATCTAAAATTCTGACCGCACCAAATGTCTTTGGCATAACATCTATCGCAGGATCGACATTGAGGGTGAGGCTTCCCGTAAAGGTTTCTTCCTCTGCCGCCAAAGCCGGTACCGCTACGGACAACAGCAGTGCCAGCATGAGGAGTATACACAGCAGCTTTCTTGTAATGTTCATGGTCTCTTTCTCCTTTATTCATGATTGGGAATATAGATTTTGACATATTTCCATTTTTAATCATACCATAGTATTTCCAATATATCAATCCATCTCACCGATTTTCACACCGTCTATTATTCTTTTCTCCCTGTTGACAGAGGTGGGATTCCATGATATCTTAGAAGAAAGAATCCTAATTTTAGGCAGGTGCAATGATGCAAAAAAATGCTATGATCATAGGAGACAGCTACTCCACCTTCCGAGGCTTCGTGCCGGAAGGGTATGAGGTCTATTATGCAGAGGAGATCATCCGCGAAACGGATTTGACTCAAGTATCCCAAACATGGTGGTATCAAGTCATGGAAGACACCGGACTCCATTTGGTCCTCAATGACAGTTGGTGCGGTGCTCCCATAGGCTATACCGGCTATAACGGAGAGGATTGCTCCCACAGTTCCTCCTTTATTTGTCGCCTCCGCCGATTGAAAAGTGAAGGATTTTTCGAAAAAAACGAGATCCACACCGTCTTCGTCTTCGGCGGAACCAATGACAGTTGGGCAGACGCCCCTTTAGGCTCTGTGCAGTGGGAGCCCTCCGAAGAACAGGAGCTGTATTTTGTTCTCCCCGCCATTTGCGAATTTTTCCGGGAATTACGGGAGTTTCTTCCTAATGCCGAGATCTACTGTCTCATTAACAAGGGACTCAAACCGGAGATCACCCGTTGCATGGAGGAAGCCTGTAAGAAATATGCCATGATCCCTGTCACCTTCCCCCATATGGACAGAATGGGAGATCACCCCACCATCCAAGGCATGAAAGAAATCAAAACCGCCGTAACGTATGCCATAGAAAGAACCCGAACCAGATAAAAGAAAAAGGACACCACTCTTATGAAAAGGTCTGCAAAATTTTCCCTATTCCGTTGGGTCAAGACCCTTTTCAACCAAATATTCCATTCCGCAGACAGACCTTCGGTGGCAGATTCCTCTCTCTCCGAAATCGGAGCAGACTTCCCATCGTGGGACAAGAGAGACACCATGGTAGGGTCTGTACGTAGTTGGGAACAACTCTCTTACAACCTATCCCACAGATGCTACTACGTCCCCGGTCGTTTCCTGACAGAGGAACACTTCCCCATAGGATATATCGCACTCCACGAAAGGGATTCCCAAGAGATCCCCTGCATTGTTCGCCTGGGAGAAGTAGTATCCGTAAGCTCTGTACCCCGAGAAACGATCCCCGTTTCCATGCGTTCCGTCACAGATCCCAATGAACTGTATTATTTCTTTGCCGTAAAGGAATGGGAAACTCTTCCTCACGGGATCGAGATCCGAGACACCCCATGGGGGAAGCCCCTGTTCACCCACCGTTTCCTATTGGATCGATGCCGGGTGTCTTGGGAGTTGTTTGCGGTTTCCTCTTCGGAAGATTACAACCTGCTACGGGCCATACACACTCTCCCGAAAAGCAGAAAAGGCGGTATCTGTCCCATAAGCAAGGACCTATCCTTGGTTCTCAAAAAAGGTACCCTGACCGTCATGGACAAAGATAGTTCCTCCCTTGCAAGCATTACCGTAAAAGAATACAAAGCCACACCCTATTCTGCCTTCCTGCGGCTTAAAAAAGGACTGCTGTAAATTCCAAGTCAGACTTGTGAGAATGGGGCTTTTGTGATATACTATTTTAAAGTAGCCCATCAAGAGGGCAGAAACAACTGATTTTGTGAGGAAATCCATGAGAAATACCATTCTTGTAAAAGGTGCAAGAGAAAATAATCTGAAAAATATCGACCTTGAGATCCCAAGAGATGCCCTATGCGTATTTACGGGTTTGTCCGGCTCGGGAAAGTCATCCCTTGCCTTTGACACCATTTATGCAGAAGGTCGCCGTCGCTATGTGGAGTCTCTGTCTGCCTATGTGCGACAGTTCTTGGGTCAGTTGGACAAGCCCGATGTAGATACCATCGAGGGTTTGTCCCCTGCCATTTCCATTGACCAGAAAACCACCTCCAAGAATCCCCGTTCCACCGTGGGAACGGTTACAGAGATCTATGACTATCTCCGCCTCCTGTGGGCGCGAGTGGGGATCCCCCACTGCCCCAAGTGTGGCAGAGAGATCCGTCGTCAAACCATTGACCAGATCGTCGATAAGGTTCTGACCATGGCAGAGGGTACCCGATTCCAAGTTCTGGCTCCCATTGTTCGCGGGAAAAAGGGCGAACACATCAAGGTGCTGGAGGATGCGCGGAAAAGCGGTTTCCCCCGTGTTCGGGTAGACGGAATTCTCTATGATCTATCCGAGGACATCACCTTAGAGAAGAACAAAAAGCACAATATCGAACTGGTAGTAGACCGTTTGATCCTCCGTGGGGACATTACCCGTCGTCTGACAGACTCCATTGAGACTGCCCTGAATCACGCAGACGGTCTGGTGATCATTCACGAGCCCACCACAGACAACCAGACTCTTTATTCTCGGAATTATGCCTGTGATGACTGTGGCATTTCTGTGCCGGAGCTGTCTCCCCGTCTGTTCTCCTTTAACAATCCCATGGGTGCCTGCCCGGAGTGCTCCGGTTTGGGGTTCCGTCTCCGTGTAGATCCCGCACTGGTGGTACCGGATCCGGAACTTTCCCTGTACGACGGTGCCATTGAGACCAGCGGTTGGGGAAATATCAAAAATGACGGCGTATCCAAAATGTATTTCGAAGCCCTGGCTCAGGAATACAACTTTGATCTAAACGTCCCCTTCCGCACCCTCAGTGCGGAAGCCAAAGACGTGATTTTTAACGGAACCCGTGGCAAAAAGCTAAAATTACGCTTCAATCGCGGTTCCTCCTACGGCGTATTGGAGCAGGCCTTTGAAGGCATTATCCCCAATATCGAACGCCGTTTCCATGAGACTCAGTCGGAATCTGTCCGTAAGGAATTGGAAGAATATATGTCCGCCTCCCCCTGCCCCCGTTGCGGTGGAGAGCGCCTATCAGAGCTGGTACGTGCTGTCACCGTAGGCGGTCTGTCCATTACCCAATTCTGTCAACTCTCCGTTGCCAAGGAATTGGATTTTATCAACAACCTCACCTTAGAAGGTTCCGATAAGGTTATTGCAGCTCAGATTCTACGGGAGATCCGTTCCCGTTTAGGCTTCCTGCAGAGTGTAGGTCTGCAATATCTGACCTTGGCACGCTCTGCCGCCACCCTGTCCGGTGGCGAAGCACAGCGGATCCGTCTGGCTACCCAGATCGGCTCCTCCCTTATGGGTGTGCTGTATATTTTAGACGAGCCCAGTATGGGACTCCATCAGAGAGACAACGACAAGCTCCTGAAGACCTTGGGGCATCTGCGTGATTTGGGCAATACCCTGATCGTAGTCGAACATGACGAGGACACCATGCGTGCCGGTGACTTCATTGTAGATGTGGGCCCCGGAGCAGGGATCCACGGTGGCGAGATCGTCGCCGCCGGCACCTTAGAAGATATTATGAAGGAGCCAAAGAGTCTCACAGGACAATATCTCAGCGGTGCACGGAAGATCTACGTCCCCACCGAGAGACGTCCCGGCAACGGAAAACAACTCTCCTTCTACGGGTGCAGGGAGAACAACCTGCAGAGCACGGATATTTCCATCCCCCTTGGTACCCTTACCTGTGTTACGGGTGTCTCCGGCTCCGGCAAATCCTCCTTTGTCAACGAAATCGTTGCCAAAAAGCTCCTATCTTCCCTGAACCGTGCCCGACTCCGTCCGGGCAAGCACGATCGATGCGAGGGTATGGAAGCCCTGGACAAGGTCATTGTCATTGACCAGAGTCGCATCGGTCGCACCCCCCGTTCCAATCCTGCAACCTATACGGGCTTGTTTAATGATATTCGGGATCTATTCGCCGCCACTGCCGCCGCCAAAGAGCGTGGTTATGCGCCCGGTCGTTTTTCCTTTAATGTTAAGGGCGGTCGGTGCGAGGCCTGCGCCGGTGACGGTCTGGTAAAGATCGAAATGCACTTCCTCCCAGATGTATATGTTCCCTGCGAGGTCTGCGGAGGCAAACGATACAACCGTGAAACCTTAGAAGTCCTATATAAGGGCAAGTCCATTTCCGATGTGCTGGAAATGACCGTGGACGAAGCGGTAGATTTCTTCGAGAATCACCCCCGTCTGCGAGAAAAGGTGCGCACTCTATCCCTGGTAGGTCTGGGATATATTAAGTTAGGGCAGAGCTCTACCACCCTGTCCGGTGGTGAAGCCCAGAGAGTAAAGCTGGCAACCGAGCTGTCCCGACACGGCACCGGACGGACTCTGTATATTCTGGACGAGCCCACCACAGGTCTACACATGTATGATGTGCAGAAGTTACTGGATGTTCTGCAACGGCTGGTAGACGGGGGGAATACGGTTTTGGTAATCGAGCACAATCTGGATGTGATCAAAACCGCCGATTGGATCATTGATTTGGGTCCCGAAGGCGGAGACGGTGGCGGACGGATCGTTGCAGAGGGCACCCCCGAAGAAATCGCAGGTTGCCCCCATTCCTACACCGGCCACTATTTAAAAAAATGCTTAAAGGATGGTTCCCATGAGTAAACTCCATTCCAGAGAGCCCTTTGCCAAAGTTCCCCCGGACACGCTGTCCGACGAGCAATTGCTCAGCCTTCTACTGGATTATTGCGAGACAGACACAGCGGAAAAATCTACCCATCTGCTCCGCTACTTCGACAATTTAGCAAATCTTTTAGACGCCAAGACCGACGAACTGGATGCTACCAAGGAGCTGTCGGACAAGGGGATCTCCCTAATCCGTCTGGTTGCGGAACTGCAACGCAGGTATCTGTTCATCCGATCCCGAACGGAAACTCGTCTACAGGATCGGGAGGCTATTGCGAAATATCTCGCCCCTCTCTTCTCCGGTGCCACCACAGAACAGGTATACCTATTGTGCATGGACAGTAGCTATCGGGTTCTGGGCTGTAGCTGTGTCTCAGAAGGCGATATAGACTCTGCGCAGATTTTCCTGCGCACCTTGGTTCGGGACGCTCTGCTGAAAAAAGCAAGCAATGTCGTTCTATCCCACAACCATCCCGCAGGACAACGGTATCCCTCCCCCGAGGATATACAGACCACACAGGCGCTTCAGGATCTACTTCGCCCATTGGACATCCGCCTGTTTGACCATATTATTTTCACCAATTCCGGTCACTGCTCTCTGGTAGAGTGCGGATATATCCATGTATGATATAACAAACCCAAGAGGATCTCCTCTGTAGAGCAGATCCTCTTGGGTTTGTTATATGCTATATGATTATTCCGCAATTTTCAGACGGTTAAGTGCACGAGCCAGTTTGACCTTTGCAAGATCGATGGCCCCGGCATCCTTGGCCGCAGCGATCTGTGCCTCTGCCCGAGCCTTTGCGGCTTGGGCACGGGCTACGTCGATGTCCTCCGCATATTCAAAGCTGGTAGCGATCAAACGAGCCTCTCCGCCGCACACCGTGAGGAATCCACCGCCACAGGCGGCTTTTCTCTCCCGACCGTCTACAGTAACGGTCACAATACCGATGTCCAGGGTAGCAATATAATCCGCATGCTTGGCACGGATACTTACATAACCGTCGGTGGTGCGCAGAAGGATCGCTTCTGCCTCACCATCCAGCTTAGGACCCTCGGGGGTCACGATCTGTAATCGAAAGCTACTCATTTGCCTGCACCCTTTCCGGCTTTGGCTACGGCTTCTTCAATGGTACCTACATAGAGGAATGCAGATTCCGGCAGATCATCGTGCTTGCCTTCCAAGATCTCCTTAAAGCCACGGACAGTTTCCTTGACGGGAACATACTTGCCGATGTAGCCTGTAAACTGTTCTGCAACAGTGAAGGGCTGGGACAGGAAACGTTGAATCTTTCTGGCACGGCTGACGGTGAGCTTATCCTCTTCGGACAGTTCGTCCATACCCATAATGGCAATGATATCCTGGAGCTCCTTGTATCTCTGGAGGATACGCTGGGTCTCACGGGCAACCTCGTAATGCTCGATACCCACTACATCGGGGCTCAGAATACGAGAGGTAGATTCCAGAGGATCCACAGCAGGATAAATACCCAGAGAAGCAATACCACGATCCAGAACCGTGGTTGCATCCAAGTGGGCGAAGGTAGTGGCGGGGGCCGGGTCTGTTAGGTCGTCCGCAGGGACATAAACTGCCTGAACAGAGGTGATAGAGCCCTTCTTAGTGGAGGTAATACGCTCCTGGAGGGCACCCATTTCCGTTGCCAAAGTGGGCTGGTAGCCAACTGCGGAGGGCATTCTGCCCAGAAGGGCGGAAACCTCGGAGCCTGCCTGGGTGAAACGGAAAATATTGTCGATAAACAGCAGAACGTCCTGACCTCCCCGGTCACGGAAGTATTCCGCCATAGTAAGTCCCGACAGCGCAACACGCATTCTTGCCCCGGGGGGCTCATTCATCTGACCGTAGACCAAGGCGGTCTTATTGATAACGCCGGATTCCTGCATTTCGTTATACAGGTCGTTACCCTCACGGGTACGCTCACCAACACCGGCAAAGACGGAAATACCGCCGTGCTGTTTGGCAACGTTATTGATGAGCTCCATAATGAGAACAGTCTTACCTACACCTGCACCGCCGAAGAGGCCGATCTTACCGCCCTTTGCATAAGGTGCGATCAGGTCAACGACCTTAATGCCGGTCTCCAGCATCTCTGTGGTGCTCTCTTGCTCGTCGTAGGTGGGAGGATCCCGATGGATGCTCCATCTCTCATAGGTGACGGGCTGGGGCTTATTGTCGATGGCGCGACCTAAGAGGTTAAATACTCTGCCTAAGGTCTCCTTGCCTACAGGAACCCGAATGGGAGCGCCGGTATCTACGGCATTGACCCCACGGGTCATGCCGTCGGTGGAGTTCATAGCAATACAGCGTACCACGTCATCGCCCAACTGCTGAGCAACTTCGCATACCAGCTTGCCGTCCTCCCGATCAATTTCAATGGCATTGAGCAGATCAGGGATCTGTCCGTTAGGGAATCGAATATCCAAAACGGGACCGATAACCTGAATGACCTTGCCGACATTCTTTTTTTGCATAATTTGGTCTCCCTTATAAAGCTTCCGCACCGGAGACGATCTCCGTGATCTCCTGGGTGATCACAGCCTGTCGGGCACGGTTATATTTTAACACAAGGGTATCAATGATCTCGGTTGCATTCTTATTTGCAGAATTCATAGCTGTACGACGAGCACCGTGCTCCGAAGCAGTTGCCTCGCAAATACAAGTATACAGCAGACCGGATAAATACTGGGGAATGATCCCGTTGATCAGCTCTGTAGGATCACCGTCAATGAGGCAATCTCCGAATTCCTCCTTCTCCTCGCCTACGGTAACAGGCAAAAGCTGTTGGGTCGTAGGCTCCTGAGACAGCATGGAACGGAAATAGGTATAGGCCACTACCACACGGTCAAAGGTTCCCTGCAGGTAGCCTTCACACAGGAGCTCGGCGATCTGGGCACAATCTCCCGTGCCAATGGTTGCCGTGACGGAGAAAAAGTCACTCAAAATCTCACAACCGCTACGCTGGTAGTATTCCAGTGCCTTCTTGCCAATGGGAAGGACACAGTCGCCCTCCTCCAGGCCGGTACGGATCATACGGAACAGATTGGCATTGTAGCCACCTGCCAGACCACGGTCACCTGCAATGACGATATAGCAGGTTCGTTTGACCTCTCGTCCTGTGACATAAACCGAGGGGGACTCTGTTGCCACAGAATGGAGTCCTGCAATGGCTCCTTCCATAACACGTCTGTAGGGACGGGAAGCCTCTGCTCGTTCTTTAGCACGGCGGAGCTTGCTGGTTGCCACCAGCTCCATAGCCTTGGTGATCTGTCTCGTAGATTCCACACTCTTGATCCGGGTCTTGATCTGCTTCATGGAAGCGCCGGACATAGGCGCTCCTTACCCGAGGAAGCGTGCCTTGCAAGCCTCAACAGCCTGCCGGAGCGCTTCTTCGTTTTCCGGGGTCAGCACACGGGTGTCCCGAATGCTTTCCAAAATACCTGTTGCCTGTACCTTGAGATATTCCAGGAAGGCCTCTTCAAAGGCACGGATCCGATCTACGGGAATATCTCCCAGCAGGTCGTTTACAACGGCGTAAATAATGCAAACCTGCAGTTCTACATCAATGGGGCTGTTGCGATCCTGTTTCAGGATCTCTACGATACGGGCACCCTGTTCCAGACGTGCCTTGGTATCTGCATCCAGATCGGAGCCGAACTGTGCAAAGGACTGGAGCTCGCGGTACTGAGAATACATCAGTTTCAGGGAGCCGGAGACCTTCTTCATGGCCTTGATCTGGGCACTGCCGCCAACACGGGAAACGGAAATACCGGGGTTAATGGCAGGACGGACACCGGAATGGAACAGTTCGGATTCCAGATAGATCTGTCCGTCGGTAATGGAAATGACATTGGTGGGAATGTAGGCAGAAACGTCGCCTGCCTGGGTCTCGATAATGGGCAGTGCGGTCAGGGAGCCTCCGCCATATTCGGGAGCTACACGAGCGGCACGCTCTAAGAGACGGGAATGGAGATAGAAAACATCTCCGGGGTAAGCCTCACGTCCGGGAGGACGGCGAATGAGCAGGGACAATGCGCGGTATGCAACTGCGTGCTTGGACAGATCGTCATAAATAATGAGAGCGTCCTTGCCCTGATCCATGAAATATTCGCCCATGGTACAGCCGGAGTAGGGGGCAATATACTGTAAAGGTGCCAGCTCCGATGCCGTAGCGGAAACAACGATGGTGTAATCCATGGCACCGTTCTTGGTCAGGGTATCTACAAGTTGTGCTACGGTAGGACGCTTCTGTCCGATGGCAACATAGATGCAGATGACTCCCTTACCCTTCTGGTTAATGATGGTATCCGTAGCAATGACAGTCTTGCCGGTCTGGCGGTCGCCGATGATGAGCTCACGCTGGCCTCTGCCAATGGGGATCATGGAGTCAATTGCCTTAATACCGGTCTGCAAGGGAACAGAAACAGACTTTCTCTCAATGATACCGGGAGCATTGCGCTCAATGGGGCGCATTTCCTTGGTTGCGATGGGTCCCTTGCCGTCAATGGGCTGACCCAGTGCATCCACAACACGTCCGATCATGGCCTCACCTACGGGGACAGAGACAACTGTTCCCGTACGCTTAACCAGAGAACCCTCGCTGATACCTACGTCGGTACCCAGCATAACCACGCTGACGAAGGTTTCTTCTAAGTTCAGAGCCATGCCGTAAGAGCCGTTCTCGAATTTGAGGAGCTCGTTTGCTTTACACTTATCCAGTCCATGGACCTTGGCAATGCCGTCACCTACCTGGATAACATATCCGATCTCGTCCTGCTCCGTTTTGGCGGCGTAGGTCTTGATCTGGTCTTTGATGATTCTGCTGATGTCGTCAATTTTCAGATTCACGGTTTCACCAACTTTTCTTATATAGAGATTTAAACGATCGCCTCTGCAAGGGACTTGCGGAGGGTTTCCAGACGAGCCTGAATGGTATCGTCCAACTGTACACCGCCATAGCGCAGGCGGATGCCACCGATCAAATTGGGATCGATCCGATTGTCCAGTTCCACATGCTTCCCTGTCATGGCAGAGAGCTTTTCTATGAGAGCCTTCTTCTGCCGTACCTTCAGGGGTACTGCGGTCAGAGCCGTGGCTCTGACAATGGCGTGTGCTTCGTCATAGGCATCGTCAAAGGCCTTCCTGCATGCAGGGAGGGTGTAAAATGCCCGTTTTTCACATAAAATACACAGGAAATTTTGCAGGAGTTCCTCTGCGCCGGAAAAAGCCTCTCGGATCAGAGCGCACTTTTCCCCACTGCCTACCGCAGGGGTATCCATGAGATTGATATAGGAGGGTTCCTCCCCTACAGCCTCACAGATCACAGCAAGCTGTTTCCGCAAAATTTCTCCTCGACCGGACTCCTCAGCCAGCTCATACAGAGCCTTGCCGTAGCTAACTGCATCAATCATGGCTCTCACCTAAATTCTCGATGAAAGAATCGATCAGCGCAGTATGCTCCCGGCTCTTAATGTCACGAGCCAGAACAGCAGAGGCAATATCCACAGCCATGGTAGATACATCGTCCTTGATCTCGTTCAGGGCACGTTTCTTTTCCAGTTCGATCTGCTCGTCTGCCCGTTTCAGGGTCTGAGCGGCCTTATCCTGGGCTTCCCGAAGGATCTCTTCCTCACGGAGCTGTGCCTTACGATAGGCGTCACGGAGAATTTCTTCCTTCTCCTCGTTGGCCTCTGCCAGACAGGTCTCGTACCGATCCTTCAGTTCGGCGGCATCGGTCTTGGATTGGTTGGCATCGGCGTATAGGTCGTCGATCTCCTGTTGGCGATCGTCGATCATTTTTTTCACAGGCCCGAAGAGGTATTTCTTCATAGCAAAATACAGCAGGATCAGGTTGACCAACATAAATATACTGGTCCACAGGTCAATGCTGATAAAGGCCTTTGCCTCGCCTGCGGTTAATATAACCAAGCCTATCTCTCCTTTCTTATCAGGTCAGATTATCAATTACCCGAATCAGAATGCGAAGAGCAGCAGCAGGGCAATAACCAGGGAGTAAATGCCGGTGGTCTCGGTAATAGCACAGCCAAGGATCATGTTGGTACGGAGCAGAGGAGCAGCTTCGGGCTGGCGAGCCATGCCTTCCAGTGCCTTGCCTACTGCGTTGCCTTCGCCAAGTGCGGGACCGATTGCGCCGATACCCATACACAGACCGGCTGCCAGAGCGATTAAACCTTTAGTAATTTCCATAATAATATCCTCCTAAAATTTATTTTTATTGTGTTATTTCTTGGGTGGTTTCAGCTTTTATTTCCTTTTCTGCGGGGGGCGGACAGGCTTCGCCTACGTAGACCATAGTCAGCATACAGAAAACCAGCGCCTGAATGAAGCCGGAGAAAAGGTCAAAATACAGAGAAAGAACGGCGGGAATACCAACCTGGAAAATGGGGATGGAATTCAGGAATGCATTGGGGATCCCACGGAGCACCAGAGCACTGGCTCCTGCCAGGGCACTGTATACCATGCTCATAAGGACACTGCCACCTGCCACATTGCCGAAATGACGGAAGGCCAGAGCAATGGGCTGTGCGATCTCGCCCACAATGTTCATGGGAGTCATGACAATGATGGGCTCTGTAAAGCCCTTGAGCCACCCCCAGAAGCCGTTATTCTTAATGTTGTTGTACCACACCAAAACCGATGTGACCAGTGCCCAAGTCAGGGTTGTGCTGAGATCGGCGGTAGTGGAACGGAAGAAGCCCGTCATGCCGATCAAGGAACCCAGAAGAGAGGAGCAGAACAGAGTACCGATATAGGGCGCAAAACGGGAATTATGCTTGCCCATGGTGTCCTCTACCATGTTATACAGCATGGTAACCACCTTTTCTACCAGAACCTGCCGTCCACCGGGACGTTTTTTTAGATTTCTACCTAAGAAATAGCTGGCAATGGCAAGGATCAGAAAGACCACCGCGCCGGAAACAACGGTTTCCGTAATGGTAACATTCAGTCCAAATACCGTAAATTCCCACAGTATCTTAGGGCCGGAAGTGTTAATATTCATAGAGTCCCTCCTTCATCGGTATGGGGATCGGAGCCGGAGTCTGCCGGATCCTCAAACAGAACAGGCGTAAAGTCTACGGGGCGGTTCTTGATCACCAGCCCCCCAAGGAACAGTGCCAATCGCATCAGGATCAGGGGAAGCAGAGTGGCAATAGGATCTGTCTCCAGAAATTTCAGTGCCAGAACCAAGACACCTATCATAATAAGAAAGCGGAGCATCATGCTCCCCTGGGCTTTGAGCTGACCCTTTTGGGTATTTTCGTCCTGCTCTGCCCGGAGCAGGGACAGGATCAGTCCCAGATGATTGAGTAAGGATACAGCCGTTCCTATGACCGCACCTATGAGTACAGCCTTGCTGAAACGGCCGATCATGGCGTAAACTCCCACCATAGCTCCACACAGGAGGACTTGCGCCAGGAAAACGGGAAGCTGTTCCCGAATGGTTGCATTACGATTTTCCACCCTTGCCCTCCTTATAATTTGGGATTTTGTCCCCGGATTGGCTCTCCGTGGGATCAATGGCACGGGAAGAGGTTATGAGGAATCGGAACATACTCACCACGCCGGTGCCTACGCCCAAGAGGATCCCGAGGATCATGGCCCACTTGCCCATACCCCAACGGTTACAGCACAGCCAGCCTAATCCGATCCACAAAGCCGCAGGAGTGAGCATGCAAACGGTGACCTGGAACACATAATTCAGGGCATAAGTGAAGCGAAAAACCTCCTTGTGCATATCACCGACCTCCTTAGAAAACCATTCTCCCACTTATAACTAAATAATACAACAGTCGCAACAAAAAAGCAATAGATTTTTCGTTGACTTTTCTTTTATATACTATTATAATCGGTAATAGATCCATTATGTAAAGGAAAGAGGTAATCCTATGAGTAAGAACCTTCAACCCGAAACCCTGTGTATCCAGGCAGGCTATACCCCCGGCAACGGAGAGCCCAGACAGATCCCCATTATTCAGAGCACTACCTTCCGCTACGAAAGTGCCGCCGAAATGGCAAAGCTCTTCGATCTGGAAGCCAGTGGATATTTCTATACGCGTCTCCAGAATCCCACCTGCGACATGGTAGCAGCAAAGCTTGCCGCACTGGAAGGTGGCACTGCCGCTATGCTCACCGGCTCCGGTCAGGCAGCATCCTTCTTCTCTGTTTTCAATATCACAAGCTGTGGCGACCATTTTATCAGCTCCTCCGCTATTTACGGCGGTAGCTTTAACCTGTTCTCCGTCACCATGAAGCGTATGGGCATTGAGTGCACCTTCGTAGATCCCGATTGCACCGAGGAAGAACTGGAAGCCGCCTTCCGTCCCAACACCAAGTGCGTTTTCGGCGAGACTATCGCAAATCCCGCCCTCCGTGTTCTGGACATCGAAAAATTTGCAAAAGTCGCACACCGTCACGGTGTTCCCCTGATCATCGACAACACCTTTGCAACTCCCATTAACTGCCGTCCCATTGAGTGGGGCGCAGATATCGTCACCCATTCCACCAGTAAGTATATCGACGGTCACAGTGCCGCTCTTGGCGGTGCCATCATCGACAGCGGTAAGTTCGATTGGGCAAAGTATCCCGACAAGTTCCCCGGTCTGTGCACTCCCGATGACAGCTACCACGGTGTCACCTATACCGAGCGTTTCGGTAAAGAAGGTGCCTTCATCACCAAGGCTACCGCTCAGCTCATGCGTGACTTCGGCTGTGTCCAGTCTCCCCAGAATGCCTATCTCACCAATCTGGGCATTGAGAGTCTCCATGTACGTATGGCTCGCCACTGCGAAAATGCACAGAAGATCGCCGAGTTCCTTCAGGGTCACGAGAAGATCTCCTGGGTCAGCTACTGTGGCCTGAAGGAGGACAAGTACTACGAGCTGGGACAGAAGTATCTGCCCAATGGTTCCTGCGGTGTCATCTCCTTTGGTGTCAAGGGTGGCAGACAGGGTGCCGCTACCTTTATGGAAGCACTGAAGCTGGCCTCTATCGAGACCCACGTTGCAGACGCTCGTACCTGCTGTCTCCATCCCGCAGGCACCACCCACCGCCAGATGAACGACCAAGAGCTTCTGGCCGCCGGTGTCTCCCCCGACCTGATCCGCTACAGTTGCGGTCTGGAAAATGCAGACGACCTCATCGCCGACCTTGCACAGGCACTGGATCAGTTGTAATATCCCCCTATTTTTTAGCATAACACATAATAACATCCACTAACAGGAGGTGTTTTTATGCCCATTAAGATCCCCAATGATTTACCTGCAAGAGCTGTTCTGCAGAGTGAGAATATTTTCGTCATGGACGAGCACCGAGCAGTGGCACAGGATATCCGTCCCTTGGAGATCCTGATCCTGAACCTCATGCCCACCAAGATCGAGACCGAGACCCAGTTTGCCCGTCTGTTGGGCAACACCCCTCTACAGGTTCATCTGGAATTTTTGCAGACCAGCACCCACAAGGCAACCCATGTATCGGAAGAGCATATCTTTGCTTTCTACAAGAATTTCGACGAGATCCGCCACCGCCACTTTGACGGCATGATCATCACCGGTGCTCCCGTGGAGCATCTGGAATTCGAGGCCGTGAACTACTGGCAGGAGCTGTGCGAGATCATGGAGTGGAGTAAGACTCACATCTACAGCACCCTCCACATCTGCTGGGGTGCACAGGCAGGACTGTACTACCACTACGGTGTGCCCAAGCACCCTCTGCCTGAGAAGATGTTCGGCATTTTCCCCCACCAAGTAGAGCGGAAGCACCCTATTTTGTTCCGTGGTTTTGATGATTGGTTCATGGTTCCCCATTCCCGTCACACCACCATTTTGCGCGAGGATGTGGAAAAGGTTCCGGAGCTCAAAATCTTAGCCTCCTCCCCCGAGGCAGGGATCTTCGCCATCTTTACGGAAGGTGGCCGACAGGTGTTCTTCACCGGTCATGCAGAGTACGATCCCGACACCCTCAAGAAGGAATATTTCCGAGACAAGAACTTGGGCAAGCCCATTTCTGTCCCCAAGAACTATTTCCCCAACGATGACGACACCCAGCCTCCCATGGTCACTTGGCGTTCTTACGCTCATCTGCTGTTCTCTAACTGGCTGAACTACTTCGTCTATCAAAGCACTCCCTACGATTTCACCAAATAATCATTTAAGGGCCGTTTCCGACAATCTGAAACGGCCCTTTTGTTAGGTATTAGTTCGTATATTCGATCCAGCGCCACAGGATGGTAGCAACCTCTGCACGAGTGGCTGTTCCCTTGGGATCCAGCTTGGCGCCCTTGCCGGTGATCACACCCATGCCCACCATAGCCTGCAGGGACTGCTTTGCATAGTCGCTGACCTGTCCCTCGTCGGTGAAGCAACCCAAGGTACCCAACCCACGGCCGGTATTTCTTGTTTCCGTAGACAACGCACGATTCAGGATCGTAGCTACCTGCTCTCTGGTCACTGCCTTGTTGGGAGCAAAGAGGTTGTCGCCGACACCGTTGACGATCCCCTCTTCTGCCGCCCATGCCACCGCATCGGTATACCAAGTGTCTGCAGGCACATCGGAGAAGGTACATTCTCCCGTCTCCGGCTGTCCGAAAACGCGGTAGAGAATGGTCACAACCATAGCGCGAGTCATGGTTCCGTCGGGGTTAAAGCGGTCTGTGGCCATGCCCATAAAGATCCCCTGCTCCAGCATCTCTTCAATGGCATTATGCGCCCAATGGCCCGCTGCAGGGACATCGGAAAATGCTGTACATCCACAGGCGCTTCCGTCACAGTTCCGAGCTATGGGAGAGAATACCTTGGTGGGTATCCCATTCCAATAGGGAGTGGTATAGCCCTTGGCATTACAGGAATATTCAACCGTCAGCTTGGCCGGCAGATGAAATTCCTGTTTTTCCATATTATAACAGGAAAAGTTTCCACCGGCGCCCAAGGGGGCATCCCCCATAAACCGAACCGTTCTTAAATTTTTGCAATCTTCAAAGGGTTGGCTCATTTCTACCAAAGTATCGGGGAGGATGACCTGCCGCAATGCAGTGCAAGCAGAGAATGCATCAAAGTCAAGGATCTGCGTGCCTACAGGGATCTCCAAGGTCTCCAGTGCGGAGCAACCGTAGAAGCTATAAGCCCCCACCGTTTCCAATCCCCGGGGGAAGGAGATGGTTTCCAACGCGGTACAATCCATAAAGGCTCCTTCGGGGATCTCTTCGATTTGACACAGAGACATATCTATGGCTGTCAGCTTGCTACAACCGCTAAAGGCACTGTCATAGATCTTGCTGACCGTTTCCGGCAGAGCATATTCGCCCTCCAAATCCTTGGGGGCATAGACCAAACGGGTACCGTCTGCGGAATACAGAACTCCGCTGTCATCATTATAGTAGCCGGGATGATCCTCAGATACATAGAAAGCCGGTACATTCACCATATCGGGAAGCTGAGAATCCGGGTCTGCAAAGGCTTTCCCCACATGGATCTGTGTAAGTCCCTCACAGCCTTCAAAGGCATTTGATTCCGCGGAAGCCATTTGCTCCGGGGCATAGTAGGCGCCTTGGAATCCTTGGGGCAATTTCAGAAGGTGCGTCAAATCCTTGTTATAGAGCCCCCCCTGTTCGTCACTTGCAAAAGCGGGGTTAGACTCTGCAACAATAAATTTCTCGATACTTTCTCCCTGCAAATTCCACAGATAGTCATAGTCTGCAACCGCCTTGGGGATCACCACCGTACGGACAGTACCTAATACAAACGCATCGCTTGCAATACTCTCTACCGTATCAGCCAGGATGATCAAATCATCCGTCTGAGAAGTCGCTAACAGCAATTCTGTCTTATCTGCGCTATATACAACCCCGGTAGTATCTACATAGAAGTTTTCATTCTCCGTGGGGAAGTCGATCTCCTTCAGATCCTCGCAACCTTCAAACACAGCGTATCCCAAATATTTCAGTCCCCGGGGAAGGATCACGCTCTCCAATGCCGTACATGAAAATGCACCGCTTTGAATGGTTTCTACCGTAGAGGCAATGATCACTTTCTTCAACTTGTCACATCCGGAGAACATACTCTCTCCGATTTCCGTATATCCTTCGGGAATTTCAACTTCCGTCATACCACAGCTTGAGAAAACAGAGAACCCAAAGAGGGGCTGTTCCGGCGCCAGCTTGATTTCCTTCAAGCTACTGCAACCGGACAGAGCCGCCATGCCATACCAAGTAACCCCTTCCAGATTGATTTCTTCCAAGGCCTTACAATCCACAAAGGCCTGCTCACCGATACCGGATACCGTAGGAGGCAGGTTTACCTTCTTCAGTGCATAACAGCCGTTAAAAGCACAATATCCAATGACCTCCACCCCGGGCAGAACCGCATATTCTCCCGTAATTCCACGAGGAGCTGCCAATAACTCGGTTTTTGCCTTGTTGTATAAGACACCTCTTTCGTCACAGTAATAACTTCCGTTTGCAGAGCTGACCTTTACGGTTTTCAAATTGGGGGTACACCAATAGTCATTCTCTACCCCGGACAAGGCTCCCTTACCGATCGTCAGACTCTCCAACGCACCACAATAGCCAAAGGCTCCGTCATATTTGGTAACGGAATCGGGAACCACAGCATTGCGAATACCGCAGTAGCCGAAAGCATTGTAACCAATGGTAGTCAGTCCCTGTGGTAGGTCGATGGTCTCCAATGCACTGCACTCCTCAAAGGCATAGTTGCGGATCTTCAAGAGAGACTTGGGGAGATTCACAGAAATCAAAGAAGAACAGCCGGAAAAGGTATAAGTCTCAATGTTCAGCAGTCCCTCCGGCAGAGTTACTTCCAACAAGGTAGAGCAGTTGGAAAATGCACTTTCTTCGATCTTTGTAACCGTTGCAGGGACGGTGTAGATGCCGTTGTATCCACAGGGGAAGCGGAGAAGAGTCTTTTGATCCGCAGTAAAGAGAACCCCGTCAATGTCGGAATAGACCGTATTCCCTTCTGCAACGGCAATGTGCTCCAAGGAAGCCATTTCGGAAAATTTCGCATAATCCAATTTCGTTACGGTTGCAGGAACCCGGATCTCCTCTGCCCATCTACAGGTATGGAAGCCCCAGGCGTATGTAATGCCTTCTTCGATCACAATGGTGAAGATCTCTTCCTCCCAAGGAGACCAGGGTGCTTGGAAATAATAGCTGTCAAAGTCCATCTCTCCCGTACCCTTAATGGTCAGGGTATGGTTGTCGAGATCCACTTCCCAAGTGGCGTTGTCCCCGCATGTACCGGATTGGCTCTCGGTGGCAGCCATGACCGTTCCCGACAAAATACCAATCACAAGCGCCATGGCAAGGATCATTGCCAAAATTCCACGGTATTTCATAGTTTTTTCTCCTTACTGTTTCAGATTTCCGAAAACCGAAACTTTCGCGTTTTCCTTTTATTTTAGGGTACCATATTTCCCGCAGTCTGTCAACGATGCAGAATCTCTGTCCCTACCATTAAAGACGGGAAATTTCTCTGTACATTACAATATTTTTTGTTTTTTCTCGATTTTTACTACATCCTGTGCTATACTGAAGATACTCATTTCTCGGAAAGGAGGATCCCTATGTGGATCATGATCATTTTACTCTCCCTGGGGCTGACCCTTCTGGGAGCAGTTTATCTGATGGGCCGATTCAGCCGTTTTGCCATCGTACAACGAATATCCGGCAACCGCAAACGGATGCGGTGGCTGTTGGGGAGTCTGCCTGTAATCGGATTCTTGATTTATGGAATATTTGATGCGGTAAATTCTGTAGTAGTTCTCCTGCATTTGGTTGCCTTCTGACTCATAGGGGACGGACTTGCCACCCTGCTGCCCCGCATTTTTAAGAAAAAGCAGAAAGAACCCGCCAAAGAGAGTCATCCCATCTATTGGACAGGTGTTTCTGTCATTTTAGTCTGCACCCTCTATCTCTGCATTGGGTACTATCAAGCCCATCACGTGGAGAAAACCGTCTATTCTCTGACAACGGAAAAGCCCCTTCCGCAAGGTAGTCTGCGGATCGCCCATATTGCAGACTGTCATGTAGGAACCACCTTCAGCGGAGAAGGATTCGGAACATATTTGGCAGAAATTCAGGCACAAGAGCCGGATCTGTTGGTCATTACCGGGGACTTTGTAGATGACAGCACAAGCAGAGAGGATATGCTGGCTGCCTGTGAGGCTCTGGGCGAAATAGACCTTCCCTACGGGGTTTTCTTTGTCTACGGCAACCATGATAAGGGCTATTACAACAGGAAAGCCTACACGCCCCAAGAGTTAGCGTCCTGTTTGGAGAAAAATAGCGTTACCGTATTGGAAGATGAAACACTACTGATTGCAGATACCTTCTATCTTGTGGGAAGGAAGGATCGAGAAGCTGACTATCACGATCCCACTTCTGCCGGTCGTATGGCCATCGGAGATCTCATAGCAGACCTCGACCCGGACAAGTACACCATCGTCCTGAATCACCAGCCCAATGACTATGATGCCGAAGCCGCTACTAATGCAGATTTGGTTCTCTCCGGTCACACCCACGGCGGTCAGATGATCCCCCTGGGTCCTATTGGTGTCCTCATGGGAGCCAACGACCGGGCCTATGGCAAAGAGGTGCGGGACAGCACTACCTTTATCGTCACCTCCGGCATCTCCGACTGGGAAATGCATTTCAAAACCGGCACCAAATCGGAGTATGTTATCATTGATATCGGTGCTCCGTGAATTTCCTGCAAAAAAGAGAGATCATCGTCGAGAGAAATTTTCCAAAAGAGGGTTGCAATTTTAGTCCATCGGTGCTATAATGTAGCCAATGCAGGTGTAATTCATCGGTAGAATGTCAGCTTCCCAAGCTGAATAGGGGGGTTCGACTCCCCTCACCTGCTCCACAAAAAGGGTCTTTTGTCTGCCGGACAAAAGACCCTTTTTTGAACTAAGTGGGCCTTGCGGCACATTAAGCGCACCTTCAGTGTGTGAAGAAATGCTTCGCTTGGGCGAAGCCCAAAGCAAGTATATCATTAAAAAATTTATAATTTTCCGATATAATCCCCCTCGACAAATAAGAATTATGGAGAAAGCAATATATGATAAACATAGTTACTCATATTGATGAAAATACAATTAGCCGATTGTTATCTGTGTATTCAGAATCAATGGATGATATGAAAATACACTTTACTGACGATGCTGAAATGGTTTTGGCGTATGCATCGTTCTTACGAGACTTTGTAAAAGCCCCGAAGCAACTGATTGTTGTGGAAACATTTCATGACGATTGGGTTAGTGCTCTGCGTGCGATAGAAACAACGGAAGGCCACTGGTTTTTGGAAGCCGTAGAAACAAAACCGGATGAACGGAAAAAGGGGTTTGGAAAAAAATTACTACATCATACGATTGATTATTTGAAAAATCATGGAATGACAGAAGTAACCTGTACCATTGGGACGAATAACCACCAGTCACAAGCCTTACATGGGAAATGCGGTTTTACCCCCACAAATGACCCTCCTTTAAATTGTTGGGGGGAATTGGAGGAAGGGACTGTTCTGTATCGTTTAGAGATATAAATTCCATTTTATCTAACAGATCGGATACACTGCTTATGGATGTTTTATCCCCTCCTTATTATACACCTGTTAACCGCTCTTTTCGCAGAAAAGCGGCTGTAAAAGTCCCGCTAAAAAACCGTAATGAAACGTATAGGGCTGCCTCAAGAAATGAAAGCGTTATGCCCAAAAGTTTTCTGCTTGCAACGATCACAGACACAACTATTCCAATGCCAACCATGATGCCACCTTTATCCGTTTCTAAACAGGAGCATATTAAAGAAGCTCGGTATAAATCGTAGCTCCCAATCTTCATCTCCGGGGAATATACAGCAAAACGACATTTGTCTTTCTGCCTAAAAATGAATAAATAAATTGTCTAAAACGGCAATGGACAATCCTGAAAGAACACTGTAGAATATATTCGCTATATTCATTCAGATATTCATTTTCAGGAGAAATACATCTATGAAAAAACCAACTGCCCAGCCGGACGCTGTTGAGTTTGACAAAAAACCTTCCTCTCCATGGTTGGATGCTCTTAAATTCCTGCCACTGCTGATTTTTACGGTATTGGTCATTGTGTTCAAGTTGGATCTGCTTCTGGCGGCACCCATTGCCACGTTCTGTGCCGTCTTTGTGTATCTGCTGATCTATAAGTGCAATTTTGAATCTGCTTTTACCAAATGTCTGGATTCCGTTAAGCATATCGTCCTGATATTCTTCATCCTGATGTTCGCCTATGGTGTGGCAGAGTGCTTCATGTTTACGGGTGTCGGCGCCGCCTTGATCAATTTGGCCCTTAAAATGGGCGTTACCGCCCGAACCGTAGCCCCTGTCGCTATGATCGTTACCTGTCTCCTATCTGTGGCTACGGGCTCCTCTTGGGGTACTTTCGCCGCTTGTGCACCCATCTTCCTGTGGCTGAATCATCTGGTAGGGGGAAATGCACTACTCACCCTGTCCTCTATTGCAGGTGGTTCCTGCTTCGGTGACAATATCGGTATGATCTCCGATGTAACCGTTCTCTCCTGCGGCATGCAGGATGTCAAGATTATCGACCGTTTAAAACACCAGCTCGTCTGGGCCTTTGCCTGCCTTGCACTGGGATTGGTAGCTGTCTTCTTTGCCGGTTTCCATCTGCCCAATGTGCAGGGTGATGTGGCCGCCGCCATTTCTCAAATCCCCCCGGAAGCCCGTGAGGCTCTGGCTGTGGAGCGCCCCTCTGCCCTGATCCTTCTCCAACAGGTAGAACAGGGCGTGCCCTATTTCATGGTCATTCCCCTGATTCTGGTCATTGCGCTGTCCTTTATGAAAGTACACACACTCCTGTGTCTGGGCGCAGGTATGCTGTCCTCTCTTCTGTGCGGTTGGATCGCAGGAACTGCCGCCCTGAAATCCTGGCTGGACATTCTCTACAGTGGTTTCAGCGATGCAGGCTCCTGGGTCATTGTTATGATGCTGTGGGTCTCCGCCTTCGGTGGGATCATGAACAGTATGAACGCTTTCTCTCCCCTGGCACGGTTGGTGGTGCGCCTTTCTCGCAATATCCATCAGCTCATGGGCTGGTGTGGCCTCCTCTGTATCGCCGGCAATGCTATTCTGGCAGACGAGGCGGCACAGGTTGCCACCATTTCCCCCATTGTACGAAACATTGTAGATGAGAATGTAGAATGTAGCGAAGAAGACAACTACACCCTTCGTCTGCGCCTGTCTACCCTGACCTCCTCCATGGGTATTTACGGTTCCCAGTTGATCCCTTGGCATTGTTTCCCCGTATTCTTTGCCTCTATTGCAACTACCGTCTATCCTCTGCGGAGCTTCACTCCCGGGGAAGTCATTCAGATGAACTACCTCAGTTTTATTGTAGTAGGCTCTCTCCTGCTCCTGACCTTCACCGGTCTGGATCGGTTCGTACCTATGTTCAGCTTACCCGGAAAGGATCGGGCTAAACTCAAAAAGAATTAAATTCTCAAAAGGGGCTGTAAAAAAACAGTCAAAACAAGACGGCGAGTCTCTGTAAAGAGGCTCCCCGTTGACCATTGTTAGAAAAAATTTATCCAAGACCGTGTAACATGCTAAAATGCTGGGAATTTGAACAGAAATCTTCTGAATTTATCCGCTTTTGAGCGCACCAAA
>JAZREB010000088.1:0-5568 GCA_045660585.1 Faecousia sp.
CATGAGTGGCACCTGCGGAAAGAAGCCGAAGTCATAAAATTATAAAAAAGCCTGTTGCGGAGGAAAATCCTTTGCAACAGGTCTTTTTCATTTAATTCGGGTATATTAGGAGAATTGAGCCTTTGCGGCATCGGAATAGGCAAAGAGTGCTTGACACAGGGTGCGCAGGGCGCCGGTTTTGTTGTTGCCGTAAGTAGAGGCGTTGTATTGCAGTGTTTGAGAGATCCGTGTGTCTCCTGCATAGACCGCAACGGATACATCACTGCGCAATTCTGCCGCCAAGAGTCCGTCAAAGGAGAAGGAATAGTAGGAGAGATTGCTGTTATAAAGGGTGCAGTTATCTAAAACTGTTGTGAGTTCCTTTCCCGTATAATCGGTATAGGTGACATAGAGGCGGAGATTTTCCGGATGGCCTGCATAGCCTGTAGTATTGATGATGAAACGGAGGGATACCTTGGATTCCAGATTCAGAGCCTTACCTGCCCATGTAACTGTGGGGGAGACGAGGTCTTCCTGAACCTTGTTGGTTGTGCTGAAGGTTACGCTTTCCAAATCCCTGAGATAACTACGATGGGTAGCTGTCATGGAGCCATCTGCGGGAGCGTCGGTGCGATAGGATTTGTAGCTCTGGGCGGAACTGCCGTAGCGCAGAAGCTCCGCACAAAGGGTCCGTAACTGCAAGGTGGAGGAATACTTGTCCAACTGGCTGTAGGCATAGCTTGCCACACTGTATACATCCTCCGGGGAGGTGTAGCTGACACCGTTCTTTTCCATGTGGACAGTAGCGCGGATCTCGTCATTCATATTGACAGCGGTGATTCCTGTGAGGGTGAAGTAATAGTAGCTACCCTTGAGAACAGGGGCGACGGTTACGGTACGACTCCCTGTGAGGTTGTTTCCGTCGTAAAGGGGAAGGGTACACTCTAAATAATAGCTGTCATAACCGCTGAGCTGTGACGTGCTCACTGCGTAGTTGATAGAAATATCACTGGCTAAATTCAGAGAGTGGCGAATAACAATGGTCTCATCTACGGTTGAGGGAGTGAATTGGGTGGTATAGACCGTTACGGTGCCGGAGGTTTGCCGTTTGTACAGAGAGATGGCACTGTATCCTGTTGTGCCGGAGAAATACTGGAACCGTTTCAGGGGGCTGAAGCAACCCAACTTAGAACCGTTGGCGGCGGAGACGGTTACAGTACCGCCGGATATGGTGATTTGATTGCTGTACTGATCAGAAGCACCGTAGGCAAGGCCGGAATAGCTACCGGTGCAACCGATATAAATCCCACTTGCGCTGCGGAGGCTATAGGTTCCGTCGGATCTCTTGGCAATGGTCACCCGATAATTATGGGCAGAGGCGTAGGGAATGGTGTTGCCCGATATGGATACACTATGGATATTTCCCATGGTGTTGGGGTTGGACAGTGAGCCATCAAAGATATAACTTCCGGCTTCATAAACCAGAACATAGTCCCCACTCCAATCCGAGGGTGCAGTGGTGACCTTGGTGTAGGGGCCGTTTTGGATTTCCCTTTGAGTGGTATAGGCATAGAGTCCGTAGAAGAGGGTATCTGCTGTTAGAGTGTATGCAGAGCCTGCTTTGTAGTAAACGGGGGCGGAAGTGCTCACGGCGATCTGCGAGGTAGTCCAACCCATGAAGGTGTAGCCGTCGGGGTGGGTAGCACCCTGTGGCAAGGTGACGGTGGTTCCTTCGTAGCCCGTAATAGAATCAGCTCCACGGAATGTAAGGGTGACGAAAGGCTTTTTGCTGAAATTGATGCGGATATGGCAATGAGAGGAGGGAACTACGGTAAAGGTGTTACCGTCTTGTGTTACAGTTGCGGAGCCGGATAGGATAGTATAGCCGGAGACGGTACAATTTTCTTTAGGGGTTGCAAGGATAGTGTTTCCGGTAAGGGTGGCAGTACCCTTGCTGGTATCGCTGACACGGAGAGAGATAGTGTATTTAGGTGCGGCGGCTATGCCGGAGGGGGTGGGCATGGTCTCGGGAGGCTCCAGACCGAACATCAGCCAGGCAAGCTCCGGATAGTCAATAAAGACATTGCGATTACCCTGCACATTTTCGGATTGGTCATTACGTCCCATTTCCCAATCGTCAACGGGATCGAGCTCGCACCAGCGCAGGAGCGTATCCAGATCTTCTATAGCACGGGTACCGTTATTGGTAGTGTCGTCGGAATCCAGAGGGGGGAGGTATTGCCGATCTACATCGGTGTACAAGTTGGGCTGGCCCCATCTGCAATAGATATACAGGAGAATTCGGGCAATATCTCCTTTAACATTATCCCGAACTTCGATCTTTTCCTGACCGGTCAGTACTTCTATAACAACCTGCCCGTCTATGCTACTGGTGGTTCTGCCATAGGCATTGTCGGCAATATCCATGAAGCTGTAGTCGCTCTTTGCCATGTTGACAGATTCAATAGAGGGACGGAGGTGGTGCAGATCGGCTCCGCCACCTTGTTCTTTGTAAGAGGCCTTGGACTTGGGCCAGACATGTTCGCGGTTGAGAACGGAGGAACTGAGATCACTGCGAAGACGGTCGGTATAGAAATATAAATATGTATCGCTTCCGCCTTCTGCATCGGTTTTGGTCCAATAGGTAGCCAGGGAGGTGGCACTATAACCACTATATATAGGATAGAAGGTGTGAGTGTCTTCCATAAGAGTGTGGAGGGCAGTGTACAGAGGATTATTCTGTGTAGCAGTATAAGAATCCCCGGGACTGTACCGACCGGACAGGGCAGACAGGCTCGTATAAGTATAATTTCCCGTATAATAACGTAGAGCCTGGGAACTCAACTCGGTGCACAGATCATCGCGGATGCCGGTATTACTGATAAGAGTTCCTGTAGCGGCATATGTCAACATACATGGCAAACAGGATAGGAGTATGGTAAAAACGAGAAGAAGAGAGAGTGACATACGTAGCAATTTGGATAACATAAAGCGACTCCTTTCAAGGAATGAAAAATTGTGATAATTCATTTGTATAAATAACACAAAATAGTATAACGGATTTATCCGATATTTGCAAGAGAAATTCATAAAAAACTGCATAATTGTCATGTAAAAAGGCAAAAGTGTCAATTTCGTCAAAATGCACAAAATGAATTGGAAAAGTTCGTTTAAAAATACCATAGCAAAAAAGAAATGTAACGAGACAAAAAAGAGAAAAATGAAAAAACTGAAGTTTACTGAACTTGCAATTCCGAAAACCATATGTTAAAATAAAAGCACATTAAAAAAGGCATTATGCCTGAATTATGAAATGGAGATGACTTTTCTATGAAGAAGCTCAGCATGAGAGCCCTGTCCCTGATCCTGACACTGGCTCTGTTTGTAGGCATGTTCGCAGCGATGGCAGTTTGTGCAGACGCTGCATCCTATACCTACAACAGCGGTAAGCGCGGCACCAAGTGTACCTCTTTGTCTTCTAAGGCAAAGTCCTACTACACCGGTAGCTATACCTATGCCAACCTGTCTGCTAAGTCCGGCAGCAGCCTCCGTACTGCACTTCGTTCTCTGGTTAAACAGAAGAACAATACCGTTGGTTACAACGGCCTTCGCACCTACATGAAGTACACCGATGCTTATCAGGGTAGCACCTCTAAGATGATGCTCTTCTATTCCAGCCAGACCTGCACCAGCACCTGGGACTCTGGTAAGACTTGGAACCGTGAGCACATGTGGCCCCAGTCTTTGGGTGGCAATGCTGTTGAGGGAGACCTGAACGCAATGCGTCCCGTTGACCCCACTGCTAACTCCTCCCGTAACAACAACAAGTACGGTGAGACCGGCAGCAGCGCAAAGGCAATGAAGACCTCCTCCAAGAACGGTAGCGTTACCTGCGGTTACTACTATGACGGCGTTTTCGAGCCCCTGGATAATGCTAAGGGCGACGCAGCTCGCGTTGTTCTGTATGACTATGTCATGGCTACTTCCATGAGCTCTGTTACCGAAGTTTTCACCGACGTTAACACCCTGCTCAATTGGTGCAAGAGTGACCCCGTTGATACCTTTGAGATGAGCCGTAACGACTCCGTTCAGTCCATCCAGGGAAGCCGTAACCCCTTCATTGACTATCCCGAACTGGGATGGAAGGTCCTGGGCAAGTCTGTTCCCTCCGGTATGAGCACTCCCTCCAGCAGTGGCGGCAGCAGCACCACCACTCCCGTAACTACTACTGCTCCCACTACTTCCACTGGCTCCAAGATCACTGTTAAATTCCTGGTTGGTTCTACCACCTACAAGTCCCAGAGCATTACCTCCGGCAGCAAGGTAACTCTGCCCACTCCCGGTAGCTCCTACATTCCTTCCGGTTATACCTTCGTTGGTTGGACTACTTCCTCTGTCAGCAAGAGCACTACTGCTCCCACCTACTACAAGGCAGGTAGCACCTATACCATTTCTTCTTCTATCACTCTGAGAGCTCTGTTTAAGTATACTTCCACTACTTCCGGCTCTACCTCTTCCGGTACTACCTACACCAAGGTCACTTCTACCCCCAGTGATTGGTCCGGTACCTACCTGATCGTATACGAAGGCGAAAAGATGGCATTCAACGGTAGTCTCACTAACCCCGACGTAGCAAGCAACTACAAGACTGTTACCATTTCCGGCAGCAGCATCAAGGCTACTTCCACCATCAACAAGTATGCTGTTACTATCGCAAAGTACAGCTCCGGCTACTCCATCAAGACTGCAAGTGGCTACTACATTGGTCAGACCTCCAATGCTAACGGCATGAAGAAGTCTACTTCTACTAAGTATGTCAACACCATCAGCGTTTCCTCTTCCGGTACCGCTACCATTAAGAGCGGTGGCGCATATCTGCGCTTTAATACCACTTCCGGTCAGGATCGTTTCCGCTACTTCAAGTCCAGCACCTATTCTTCTCAGAAGACGATCTCTCTCTACAAGCTGAATAGCGGTTCTTCTTCCGGTGGCACCAGCACTACCTACTACACCACCAACACCTGATTTCCTGTAGAGAACCTTTATTAACAAACGAACAGCCTCCCGCTCGGGAGGCTGTTTTTCTATGCAGTTACTACTGCAAACAGCCCGATAAACTGTGATTTGTATGTAGGATGGAAAGGAGATAGGGGAGAAATCGAAATATTGAGAATATTTTATAAATTTTCTTGATTCACAGAGAGAATATGATATAATAGAAACAGAACTTACTTCTGCGGTTTTCTGCGGAAGAATCCTATATAAAAGGAAGGGGATATTCTATGAAAAAGCTGTTAAAGGGTGGCACCATTATCAATGCCAACGGCCGTATGGAAGCCGATCTTCTGATTAACGGTGAGACGATCGAGGCAATCGGCAATGATCTGCCTACGGAGGGAGCAGAAGTGGTCGACGTTTCCGGCAAGCTCCTTTTCCCCGGGTTTATTGATGCCCATACCCATTTTGATCTGGATGTTTGTAACACTACTACGGCAGATGATTTCTATACCGGTAGTCGTTCCGCCCTCCGTGGGGGTACTACCATGGTTATTGACTTCGCTTGTCCCAATAAGGGTGAGAGCCTGCAAT
>JAZREB010000089.1:0-5115 GCA_045660585.1 Faecousia sp.
CTTAAAGATAATTATATTCTATTCCTTTTTTATTTAAAAGTAAAGATAGAAGCGTAAAAAAATCATTTTTGTGAAAAATGCAGTAGAAAAATAGAAAAATGCATGGTATACTATAGTTATAACAACTATAACTTTCAAGGAGGACTATCCTATGAGATTCCAAGCAAAGAAAGTCACAGCAGATATTGTTCAGTGGATCCGTAACTGGTTTGATATCAATGGTCGGGGCTGTAATGCTATTGTGGGCATTTCCGGCGGCAAAGACAGCTCTGTTGTTGCGGCTCTATGTGTCGAAGCACTGGGGAAAGATCGTGTTATCGGTGTCCTAATGCCCAATGGGGAACAGGCAGATATCGATATGTCCTTACTCCTTTGTCAGCATTTAGGGATCGAGTATGTTACCATTAACATTCAGGCCGGATATGATGCATTGCTGGAATCTATTTCTCGGGAAATCGGCACACCCAGTAATGATACTATTATCAATTTAGCGCCCCGTGTACGTATGGCGACTCTTTATGCAGTGTGCCAGAGCCGAAACGGACGGGTAGCGAATACCTGCAACCTGTCCGAAGACTGGGTAGGCTATTCCACTCGTTATGGTGACAGTGTTGGTGATTTTAGTCCTCTGTCCATGATCTGCGTTAGGGAAGTAAAGGAGATCGGCAGAGTATTGGGTCTTCCTGAGGTTCTCATTGAAAAGGTTCCCATTGACGGACTGTGTGGTCAGACCGATGAAGATAAATTGGGATTTACCTATGAGGTTCTGGATCGTTACATTCGAGAAGGGGAGATCGATGATCCTGTTACAAAGGCCAGGATCGATCGTCTGTACGCACTGAATCGGTTCAAAGTTCGATTTATGGACGTTTTCCCCTATGAAGTACCGGAAGAGTAAGACTTCTCTTTTTGCGCCAATTCTTTGAGCTTTTCAGGGATGGGAATGTTCTGGGGGCATACAGCTTCGCACCCACCACAGCCTAAACAAGCTGATGGCCGTTTGTCCGGGGACAGGAGATTCAGCGCATAAGTAGAACCGTCGAACCGGTTTTCGTTATACAGTCGCATAAGTTTCGGAATATCTAATTTTTGGGGGCAGTACTCTGTGCAGTAATGACAAGCTGTACAGGGGACTGCCTCGATCATTTCGCGTCCTATAGCGGGGAGCTTTTGGAATGCCTCGGCAGATAGAGTACATTCTTCGCTGAAGAAAGCAATGTTTTCCTGTAGCTGTTGCATATTGGACATGCCGGACAGGATCATGGTAACTTCGGGAATGGAACGCAGGAAGGCAAAGGCTGCCTCTCGGGGAGAGAGATCCTTGATGATGGTTCTGAATTTTTCCATGGATTTTTCCGGAAGTTCAACCAAATCGCCACCGCGGAGGGGTTCCATGACCCAGACTTTTAGGTCGTATTTCCGTAGAAGATCGACTTTCTCTTTGGCTTTCTGCCAATCCCAATCCAGATAATTCAACTGGATCTGACAATATTCCATGCTGTTGCCGTGTGCTTCCAGGAACTTTTCCAGGGCAGGAAGTTCTGCATGGGTAGAGAAGCCTAAGTGCTTGATTCTACCTTCTTCTTTCTGCTTGAGGAAAAAGGCGATGGCGCCCTTATCTTTGTCAAGATAGGCATCTAAATTCCGCTCACAAACATTGTGGCACAGATAGAAATCAAAATAGTCTACATTACATTTTTTTAGCTGGGTGAAAAAGATTTCTTCCATCTGATCAAATAAGGACAGATCGAACCCGGGGAACTTATCTGCCAAATAATAGCTCTCTCTGGGATATTTGGATAAAATCTCGCCTATGACGGTTTCGGAGTTTCCTCCGTGATATTTCCAGGCAGTATCAAAATAGTTGATGCCGTGAGCCAGGGCGTAGGCAATCATATTTTCGGTATGGTCTCGATCAATGGCGCCATCGGGTGTTTGGGGTAGGCGCATGGTTCCCAGACCTAAAGAGGATAGGGCTTTTCCTTGGAAATCTTTATATAACATAGCAGTTTTCCTTTCTAAAATATGAAATTACAAGTTAGCAAGGGAACGCAAACGATATACGCATTGAGAGGCGATAGTAACTAAACTTTCTACGTGGATAAAATCTGTGGCATTTTGATCGAATAGAATATTACCCTGTGCGGGGAATTCCTCGTCGCCGTCCCAAAATTGCAGAAGCAATGGCATACAGGCAAAAGCAAGGACAAAATAATGATGATCTCCCAGTGGGATTCCGCCGATTCTTTGGACAGCTTCCTTAAGAAGTGATTCCTTTCCGTCGAAACAATGGGAAAAGCTATGTAACACCGTTTGTGCGAAAGCAGGAGCATAGGGGGAAGCGTGTTTCATGCTGTGAAAGGGGAGCCAATTACCGGAAAGATTGGCATTTTCCTTGCAATACCACAGAAGGGTGTACACATTTAATCGTTCGTTTAGGTTCAGAGGCTCAGAATCGCTGATACAGCGAAGATTACCGGTATCCCAGGAAATTTCAATCACACGATCAAAATGCCGTAGAGAGGCATTATTGCCCTTCAAATGCAATTCCGGAAGTTTCTTTTTTACTTGGGATGCAGAGAGGCTTGCGATTTTCTCTGCCCATTGGGCGCATTGGAGTTCGTAATGATCCTGCATGTGTTATTCTCCATAAAACAGTAGGGAAGGAGGAACGGAATTCATAGGCAGATTCAGTATTACCTCCTTGGCTACAGAACGGAACGTGTCATAATCAGAGGTTCTTTTTAATTTTTTCTCCTGCTGGTGGGAATCTCCGAAAAGGTGGATCATCATAGACCAGATTTCCTTCATGCGACACATTGCATTATGCTTGTTCTCAAAGACTCGGCAATAGGTATCAAATAACTCTTCGTGGAATGTAAAAAGGGTTTGCCTTTCTGTAGAGCCCATGAGCATACCGGGATCGGAAATAAGCCCACGTCCAATCATGACTTTGGAAACTGTAGGGAAGTGGTTGCCGATCCATTGGATATCCTCTAAAGCGGAGATATCACCATTATAGCATAGGGAGTGCTTGGTATTCTCTATGGCATAACGGAAGGTGTTCATTTCGATACTACCCTTATAAAAGGCTTTCTGTACACGGGGATGAATGATCAATTCGGTTAAAGGGTAATTATTCAGCAGATTTAGAATAGCAGGGAATTCCTCGGGCTGTTCTAATCCGACTCTGGTTTTTATAGAAATGTTAATTGGACATTTTGCAAATATTTGGTCGAGAAAAATCTGCAAATCATCCAAATTTGACAACATTCCTGAACCTTTTCCCTTAGAAACTACAGTTCCGGAAGGACATCCCATATTCAAGTTGATTTCGTTATAGCCACGATCTATGCAACACCGGGCGGCCCAGATAAAATCGTCAACAGATTTCGTTAGGATCTGCGGAATGGTGCAACAGGGCAAGGTGTCGGAATTAGGGAGCTCTCGCTGTTCCTTTTTGGTTAGACAATGATTCTGCGTAGGCGAAATAAAAGGCATATAATATCGATCTATGCCGGAGAAATATTTATAATGGGTATTTCGGTAGGTTAGATCTGTAATACCCTCTAAGGGGGCAAAGTAATAATTCATGGATATCACCTTTATGTATACGTGTACTAATGTAGTTATAGTATATCGAAAAAACAGTAAAATTACAAGCATTCCTTTTTGGAATTCCTTAAATTTGCGCTACAGAATCTTAAAGGGGACAGGGGTAAAGTTATAAAATTTGAGAGTTAAATGATGGAAACTACCGAGGTCACCTTGGTTACCTCATTTTGCTTTATTTTCACCAACGCAACAAAATAGAGGATTTTTGTTGCGTATGCGGTGACAAGGTGATTTTAATGCGCGCGAGCCATACTGACAAAGTATCGTATTTGTTAAGCTATCGACTACGCAAGCAGTAAAACAGAAGAACGGGCTGACCGGTAAAAGGATTGCGCCTGCGCAATCAGGCGAAGCCAGGCGCCCCCCCTTTTCCCCCAGCGGGGGAAAGGGGGCGGGGGGGGAAAAGGGGGAGAAGCTAACCCAAAGACGAATGTACGGAATAGAAAGAGGCAGGGCGTAAAACCCCTGCGCGTAGCGCAAAAAAGGCGGGGGAGCGAAGCGCAAAATAGGGCGGTCACCATGCCGCTCCGCCCCTTTACGGGGTGGAGCGGTATGGTACCGCCCGTGCTCCCCCGCCACCGAGCGAAGCCCCGTCGAGCGAGGCGCGAGCCGTAGGCGAGTGCCGTAGCCGCGCCGACTGAGGGGGCCCCGCGAGGGAGCCGCGTAGGGGCTTTCGATTCCGTACAATGTAGCAGGCGGCGAGGGGTCGAGCGGAAAAAACACCGCGGTGTCATACCCCCTTGCCGTAGGTGTGCGCTCTGCGCACAGGGGTTGACGCCGTGGTGTAAAATGCCGCGAGACACCACCCCCACGCGAGCGAGCCGCGCACGGAGAGCCGCGGGGGACGCGGGGGAGCTGGCGGCGAGGGGCGGAGAGAGAGCCGCAGCCCCCGAGCCGCCCGCAGGCGTGCGAGTGGGGCGAAAGAGGGCGCGCCGGTGCCACCCGCGCGGAGGATGTGCGCGGGTGAAGCAGCGTAGCAGGCGCGACCAGCGGCGGTACCGAAGACCACGACAAGCGGCAATGCCGCGCGGAGTGAAGCGGGGCAGAGTGACGGGTGAACGGGTGCGAGTAGCATCCGTGAACCCGCCCACGCATGACCCGCGCGGTCAGTGGTAAAGAGAAAACCCCTCCCGCAATATGCGAGAGGGGTTGGCGCCCTTGGAAACCGATGTGGGGGAGTCTCCACATCGGATCCCTACATTCTCTGCAGGGGGAACAAGCCAGGCATAGTTATATTAGCACATGCTTTCGAAAATGTCAAGAGGAAGTTTTGCGATTGCGGCGAGCCAGGCACTGTCGAAGAACCCCCGCAGTCAATGCCCCTGGCCGTAGGTGTGTGCCCTGCACACAGGGCTTGACGGCGGGGGTATAGTTGGAGGTGACGGCGCCGCAAGGTCAGCAGAGCGGGGCGGAGTTGCCACCCGTCCAGGCTTTAGCCTGGGCGGGTGAGGACGGAGCCAGCGCGAGGATCCACGGCGGCGAAGCCGAGCGAGCGAAGCG
>JAZREB010000090.1:0-13264 GCA_045660585.1 Faecousia sp.
GAGAGGATTGCAGTACCGAAAGGAAAAAGTATGCGCCTCTCCTCTGGTCGATTCTTTGATTACTTTCTTGGCGAAACAAGAAAGTAATGCCCCCGGCAGGGGAGCAAAGTATATCCGAGTTGCAAAATAATCGTATTCAACACAACGCATGGCGTATGGAGCAAAAGCTAAAACAGTTCGATAAACGGAAATTGGGGAATTTTTACAGTCCATTTTTCGCAGATTTCGGGTTATTTACTTCGTTACTACAGTAAAGTGAACAAAGGCAGAGGGGATATTCTTGGGGAAAACTGGTGAAAAATCACAAAATTTTACTTTTTATCAAATTACCCCTTTACATCATTACCGAAGTAAAGTATAATAAGCCCATCAAAATAAAAATTCGGAGGTAAATCCAAATGAAAACCATGAAGAAAATTTTTGCACTGATCCTTGCAGTTGCTGTCCTGATGACTATGGCAGCCTGCGGCTCTAAGCCCATCGCTCAGACCGACAGCGAATATGTTGCCGAAAAGGGCAAGCTCACCGTTGGCATTACCGATTTCGCTCCCATGGACTATCAGGAAAATGGCGAATGGGTCGGCTTCGACGCTGACATGGCTAAGCTCTTCGCAGAGTCCCTTGGCGTAGCAGTCGAATTCGTCGTTATCGACTGGGATCTGAAGGCTACCGAGCTGGAAAACAAGTCCATCGACTGCGTATGGAACGGCATGACCCTGACCGACGGCGTTAAGGCTGCGATGTCCACTTCTGTTCCCTACTGCAACAATGCACAGGTTGTTGTTGTTCCCGCTGACGTAGCTGAGAACTACACTACCGAAGTTTCCCTGGCTGAGCTGACCGTTGCTGTCGAAGCAGGTTCCGCAGGCGAAGAGATGGCTGTAGAAAAGGGCCTGAACTTCATCAGCGTTGCTGACCAGGGCACTGCTCTTCTGGAAGTTTCTTCCGGCACTGCTGATGCTGCTATCATCGACCTCCTCATGGCAGGTGCAATGATCGGCGAAGGCACCAGCTACGAGAACCTGGCTTACACTGTCGCTCTGAACTCCGAGGAATACGGCGTTGGCTTCCGCAAGGGCTCCGACCTGACCGAAAAGCTCAACGAGTTCTTCGCTACCACCTATGCCGATGGCACCATGCGTCAGATCGCTGAGATCTACGGTGTTCAGGAATCCATCGTCGGCTAATATCTTACATAACCTATGCTGCAAGAGGTACTTCTTTCCTTAGGAGACGGCTTTCTAAAAACATTAGAGCTGTTTGCACTAACTTTGGTGGGGGCTTTGCCTCTGGGACTGATCATTGCATTCGGTTCCATGTCCTCCTTCTCTCCCCTGAGATGGCTGACCCGTACAGTTGTATGGATCATCCGAGGCACCCCCCTCTTGCTGCAGCTCCTTGTTATCTTCTACGGCCCCGGCATTGTATTCGGTGTCACCCTGTGGGGCGGTAGTCCCGAAGGTCGTATGGCCGCTGCAGCAGTTGCATTTATTATTAACTACGCCTGTTATTTCTCCGAGATCTACCGGGGGGGCATTGAGAGCATCCCCAAGGGTCAGTATGAGGCAGGCCAGGTTCTTGGTCTGACCAAGAGCCAGATCTTCTTCAAGATCGTTTTAAAGCAAGTGGTAAAACGGATCATTCCCCCCATGGGCAATGAGATCATTACTCTGGTTAAGGACACAGCTTTGGCACGTGTGATCTCCGTGTACGAGATCGTTTGGGCAGGACAGGCCTACATCAAGAGTGACGGCATCCTGTGGCCCCTGTTTGCAACCGGCGCATTCTACCTGCTGTTCAGTGGCCTTCTTACCATCGCCCTCAATCGTGCGGAAAAGTCTATGGATTACATCAAAACTTAAGGAGAACCGACATGGCATTATTAGAAATTCAGGGGCTGCAAAAGAGCTTCGGAAAAACTGAGGTTCTCCGTGGGATCGATTTTACCATGGAACGGGGAGAGGTCGTTTCTCTCCTGGGTCCTTCCGGCGGCGGTAAGACCACTCTGCTCCGTTGTCTCAATTTCTTGGAATTTGCAGACAAGGGCACCATTACCGTAGATGGAAAACTCCTGTATGAAGGTGGCGTTCCCCAGAAGGAAACCCAGCTTCGGGACAACCGTCTCCACTTCGGTCTGGTGTTCCAGTCCTTCAATCTCTTCCCCCAGTACACCGCTCTGCAGAATATTACCTTGGCTCCCACCATGCTGAAGAAGGGCACCCCCGAGGAAATCGAGGCAAAGGCCATGGAGCTCCTGCGGAAGGTCGGTCTGGAAAACAAGGCAGGGAACTATCCCTACCAGCTCTCCGGCGGTCAGCAACAGCGTGTAGCTATCGCCAGAGCCTTGGCACTGGATCCCGAGATCCTGTGCTTCGACGAGCCCACCAGTGCGCTGGATCCGGAACTCACCGGAGAAGTTCTCCGTGTTATTAAAAGCCTGAGAGACAGTGGTACCACCATGGTCATCGTCACCCACGAGCTGGAGTTTGCCCGTATGGTATCCGACAAGATCCTGTTCATGTCAGAAGGCATCATCGAAGAGGCAGGCCCCCCGGAACAGCTCTTTACCGATCCTCAATCGGAAAAGACCAAGCAGTTCCTCCGCCATTCCATCTTGGATTGACGTTGCAAAAGGGTCAATCCCCCTTTCTCGGCGGACAACATCATAAACAGCAGACCGATTTTCGCAAGGACTTGCGAGAATCGGTCTGATTTTTTATTTTTCGACGGGATATATGGGTGGTTTTGTGGCATAGTTACAGGAAAATCCCAAGAAATATGCCGTTTTGGGTTAAAATGGAAAAATAAAAGAATTTTCTTCCAAAAAGGACAAATGTCCTTGAATTATGAAGGGATGTGTGCTATTGTTTTACCGCAATTAAGAGGAACTGCGATACATGGTAAAGGAGGCCTCTTCCATGACAGAAAAAGATTTGGTAAAAAAGTTCCCCGTCCTTGCTCGGATCCCTATGGATCGGAAGGAACAGCTCCTGCGGTATTTTGAAACAGCTCCCGCAGAGCTCTTGGAGCACTTTGTGATCGAAAAACTCCCTGCAGACACCATCTTCGTTCGGGAAGGCTGTAGAGCCGATGCGGTATACTTTGTAGCCAAGGGTGGGCTGAAAGCCATCGACTACCGTTTCCCCGGGGTGGAATATGAATTCATGCAGTTTAATCGGGTCTATGCCATGGGCGCTGTAGAGATCCTTCTGGAACGACCCACCTATCTCACCACTCTGAAAACCACCGTAGACAGCATTCTCCTGAAATGCCCCGAGGATCGATTTGCCCAATGGCTCTTACAGGATCTCCGTGCTCTGCGGTATGAATCCCGTCTAATGGGGGAATATCTCTTAGAGCAGGATCGCATGACTCGCGCTTTTCTGTTCCTCTCCGGCCCTGAGAGATTGGCACAGATCCTGATCCACCGCTATGAATCCGGTGCGGAAAAGGGGCTCCTTTCCACCGACGGCAATCAGCAGATCCTTGCAAATGAGTCCGGGTTTAATATTAAGACCGTGGCTCGTAGCATGAAGACTCTCACAGACGAGGGCCTCGTCAGCCGTAAGGGACGACAGATCTTGATTTCTGCGGAACAGTACCGTGGGCTGAAAGAATTGGTCAGTCGGGTTATGGATCCGGGGGAAAACTGACCCGCTATATAGGAAATACCTGCATACCTTGCAGCTATCTCAATGACTCATACACAAACGGAGGAAACACAAACATGAAAAAGTTCTTGGCAATGCTTTTGATCCCGGTCGTTCTTCTGACCCTGTGCGCCTGTGGTGGCAACACCGAAGGTAACAGTGATCCCGAATATAAGATCGCTATGGTTACCGGTTTGGGTGACATTACCGACCAGTCCTTCAATCAGGCTACTTGGGAAGCAATTGAGCAGTTCGGTGCAGACTATCCCAATAGCGAGATTCAGTATTTTATGCCTACTTCCGACGACAATGCCGCTCGTGTTGCCGCAACGGAGCGGGCTATCGCTTCCGGCTATGATGTGATCGTATTCCCCGGTTACACCCATGGTGCTACCATTGCCGAGATTTCCGAAACCTATCCCGATGTCAAGTTTATCGCTCTTGACGTTGCGGCGGGAGACATTCTGGAGACCGCTGTTTCCAATAAGGGCGAGACCTACGACTACGTCCCCGAAAACTGGAGCCTTGCAGACTATGCCTACATGGATAACGTCTACTGCGCCACCTATCAGGAACAGGTATCCGGCTACATGGCAGGCTACGCCGCAGTGAAGCTGGGCTACACCAAGCTGGGCTATCTGGGTGGCATGGCAGTTCCTTCTGTTACCCGTTTCGGCTACGGCTTCGTTCTGGGTGCCGAGGCCGCCGCACAGGAAATGGGAGTGACCGCGGAGCTGAAATACGCCTATGCAAACCAGTTCTATGCAGACTCTGACATTACCGCCGCTATGGATACCTGGTACAGCGAGGGGACCCAGGTGGTTTTTTCCTGCGGAGCTGCTGTATGGACTTCCGTTGCCGAGGCCGCTAAGAAGGTCGGTGGCAAGATGATCGGTGTAGACGTAGACCAGTCTGCTACCATTGACGGCTCCTTCGGAGAGGGCATGACCCTGACCTCTGCCATGAAGGGTTTGACCCCTGCTACCTATGACACCTTGGTAGATGTTCTGGTAAAGGGCAATTGGAGCAACTACGCAGGCAAGATCGTAGCCCTCGGTATCAGCTCCGCTGTGCCCGAAGAGAACTATGTCCAGCTTGCACCTACCACCCTTTTTGAAGAAGGCAAGTTCTCCCGTGAGGACTACAATGCTCTGGTGGAATCCCTCTATAAGGGCGAGATCACTGTCTCCGGCGACCTGACCACAGAGCCCGAAACCACCAATGTTACCGTTCATTGGCTGGGCAATATTAAGTAAACAGTTACCCAAAACGGGAGAATGGGCACGTCCCATTCTCCCCGATGTATTTCTTTGCTTATCTTTCTAAGGAGGGTATACTACTTTGCATATCGATAAACGTTCTTTTCGGGATCGGGAGGGCTTGCAGACCGTCCTTGCATCTGTGCTGTGTGTTGTGGCAGGTCTGCTGATTGGCTTTTTGATCCTGCTGATCATCGATCCCCGTCATGCAGGGGAAGGGATCTTGGCCATTGTCAGCAACTTCTTCAGTTTCCCCGGGAAACTGTCTCTCAAATATCTGGGACAGACCCTTGTCCGTACGGTACCCCTGCTCCTGTGCGCCCTGTCTGTGCTCTTTGCCTACAAAGTCGGCATGTTCAATATCGGCGTTGCCGGGCAGTTTACAGCCGGTGCTTGCATGGCACTCTATGCCGCCTTGGCATGGAACTGTCCCTGGTACATCTGCCTGATCCTTGCTGTGGTAGGGGGAGCCCTCTTAGGTGCCCTTACCGCAGTGCTAAAGCTGGCATTTAACGTAAATATCGTCATTTCCGGCATTATGCTCAACTGGATCACCCTGTATCTCGCCAATTGGATCCTGACTGCGGTCAAGGATCCCGGCAGTCCCTACACCAAGAGCATCCAATCCGTCAATCCCCCCGCCCTTCTGCCGAAGATGGGCTTAGATAAGCTGTTTTTTAATGAAAAAACCGCCACAATTGCCATCCCCCTGGCAATTATCATGGCGGTGGCTGTGTTTGTGGTTCTCCACAAGACCACCTTCGGCTACGAGCTCAAGGCCACGGGTCTCAGTATGCATGCCGCCAAATACGCCGGCATGAACGAAAATCGTAACATCATCGTAGCCATGGCCATTGCCGGCGCCTTGGCAGGTATGGGAGCCGCACTCTTGTACTTGTCCGGTATCGAAGCATGGCAGACAACGGCGACATCTGTCCCCATTGTGGGCTTTAGCGGAATTGCCGTTGCGTTCTTAGGAGGCCTGGACCCCTTCGGTGCCGTTATCTCCGCCTTCTTCATCCAGCACATTACCATGGGTGGCGGCAATCTGGACACCCGATATTATTCTCCCCAGATGGCAGATCTCATTGCCGGTATTATCATCTATCTGTGTGCATTTGCAGGATTTTTCAAATTCGTGATCCGCACCCGTCCTTGCAAGAAGTCTGCCGAAACCACGGAAGGAGGGAACAAAGTATGATCCTCTTGATCCAATATACGTTGCTGTTTGCCTCTGTCCTTGTGTTGGTAGCTCTGGGCGGTTGCTTCTCCGAACGGAGTGGTATTGTAAACATTGCTCTGGAAGGCATTATGGTTCTGGGTGCTCTGGGTGGTGCCCTGGTGCTGAAATTTCTTCCTGTTTCCGTGGGTTCCTTTGTTATGGTGGCAACTGCCACGGTTTCCAGCGCCCTTATGGGCATGCTGTGCGCCCTTCTTTTGGGTGTGGCCGCTATCCGATTCAAGGCTGACCAGACCATTACCGGCACTGCCATCAACATGCTTGCCACTGCCGCCGCAACGGTGGGAGTGAAGGCTCTGAATGCCTCTGTTTCCGGGGGCAAGAACACGACCTCCGATATTGACTATCCCGCAACCAAGGATCTCCTTCTGGTGAATATCAAGGGCTTTGAGTTTAACTGGTTTATGCTGATTGCGGTGGTTTCTGTGGTGGTTACCTATTTTGTTCTCTTTAAGACAAGTTTCGGTCTCCGCCTCCGTGCTTGCGGGGAACACCCCCAGGCCGCTGACTCCGTAGGGATCAGCGTGAGCAAAATGCGCTACAGCGGTGTCCTCTTGTCCGGCGTTCTGGGTGGGATCGGCGGTATTGTCTACATCACCGCAGGAGTCAGCCAGTGGAAGTTTGAAAACGGTATTGCAGGCTTCGGCTTCCTTGCTATGGCGGTTATGATCTTTGGTGGCTGGCACCCCGGAAAGATCGCCCTGGCATCCGTGCTCTTCGGTTTCCTACGGGCATTGGGCAAGGTATACTCCCTCTTTGATTTCCTGACAGAAATGAATGTCCCCGGGGTGGTATATAATATGATGCCCTACGTGATATCCCTGGTGGTTCTGATCCTCAGTTCCAAAAATTCCCGTGGCCCCAAGGCCGCAGGTATTCCCTACGACAAAGGTCAGCGCTAAGAAAAAAGACAGGCTCTCCGCAAAGGGAGCCTGCCTTTTGTATTGGGTGGTGATTATACTTCGACCTGTTCTTGTGCCAGATAGTCGTCCAAAATTTGGGCGGCAATGGCACACAGCTCACCGCAAGGACGCTTTTTGTAATACTGCTCGGTGCGCTCTTCGGGGGCATTTTCCTTGGATACGGGGACACCCTCTAAGAGCTCACGGCAGATGTAGGAGCCGTTTTCTTCTTTAAAACGGGCGGCAAGGGTTTGGATCTTCTTGTAGTGGTCGGCTTTGGCCTCTAATGTGGGGATATGATCGTCGGCATAGATCATGCCTGCGGCCATGAACATGGCAGATACGGCACCGCAGACCTCTCGGAGCTTTCCCATTCCGCCACCGAAGGAGGCGGCCAGCTTCATAGCGGTGGCATCGTCTAAGCCGGTTTTGTCGGAAAAGGCCAGAAGTACGGCCTGTGCGCAGTTACAACCGGATTCAAAATTCTTTTTGGCAAGTTCGGCGTGGGTCATTGGACATTCTCCTTTATTTCTTCTGTGGGCATGTGGATGCCGTTGAATTTCAGCATGTACCGCAGGGGATACAGACCCTGCAGATAGTATTCCTCGAACCATTCGTAGGTGGCTTGGGGCAGATGTACCAGCTCCGGCGCATCACAGCGGAAGAGCTCAAAGGTGGTGCGATCTCCTGACAGAAGGGCGGCGATGAGCTCTACCTGACCGTCCTTTGCCAAACGGTCAAAGCAGGCATCCATCAGTGTCACGCAGATCAGCTCGTCTTGGGAACCGCGACTTGCTTTCGTGCCGTACCAGTAGAGGAAATCTCCACGGGTAAAGGCCTTGCGAGTGGTGACGAGAGCCAACTTTTGGAATTCTTCTTCTGCCTGTCTCTTCATGACGTCGATGAGATAGTACATGAGCTTTTCGTCCAGGGAGCAACAGTCGATCAGCACCTCGTACACAGATCGGGGGCCGTCGGGCTCGTCGATCTGAGGGGGAGCACTGCCGTCCTCTTCCTCGGGGGGTACTTCCACCGGGGTGGGAGTATCGGCCTCTCCTCCGGCGGAGAGCATGGACTGCAGGGCGGCTATGAGAGCCTCCTGACGGAAATCCGCCAGCTCTTGGGGATCTATGGTCTCGCCGTCCTGTGCGGCGCACAGACTCACAAAGGCGGGGATCCCGATGTTCATGATCTGCTCCTGGAGCTCACCGGCTCTGGCCATGGGTTCTTCTTGGGTCAGAGTGAAACCTTGGGGCAGGGGACGGATCCCGTCGTTAATTTGTTCCATATAAGAAAAATAGCGTTCAATTACATTCATGGCATAACACCTCACTATAACTATAGCACATTGGGCAGATAAAATCAACTGTACTTGACAGAAATTCTCTGAAATTATATAATTTATACGGCACATATTAAAAATGGAGAAGTATAATAAGAAAACTCCGAGGTTTCTATAATATTTAAATAAGTATAAAGGTAGGAATTTTTATGCGTATTTGTATTTCTGCTGACAGCACCTGCGATCTGTCCGCCCAACTGATCCAAGAAAATGAAGTTTTCATTAAGCCCCTGGTCGTCAACATGGGAGACAAGAGCTATCTGGACGGCGTAGACATCAATCCCGATATGATCTATGCCCACGTAGCCGCAGGCAACCCCCTGTGCACCACCTCTGCCATCCCCGTAGGTGACTATCAGGAATATTTCGAAGATGTCCGCAAGAACGGCGATGTACTGATCCACATCAGCCTTGGTTCCGGCTTCTCCTCCTGCTATCAGAATGCCTGTATTGCGGCATCCGAGGTTGAGGGCTGTTATGTCGTGGACTCCAAGAACCTCTCCACCGGTCAGGGGCATGTGGTTCTGGAAGCCTGTCGTCTGGCACAGGCCGGCATGGAGCCCCAAGCAATCTGCGAAAAGCTGGCTGAGTTTGTAGAGCGTGTAGATACCAGCTTCCTTCTGGATCGTCTGGACTACATGGTCAAGGGTGGCAGATGCTCTATGGTCAAGGCTCTGGGTGCAAACCTCCTGCGTCTGAAGCCCTGTATCGAGGTCGTGGGCAACAAGATGGACATCGGCAAGAAATACCGTGGCAGCTATGCCAAGAGCATTGAGACCTATGTCCGTGAGCGTTTGGCAAATACCGACAACATCGAGAAGGACACCATCTTCATCACCCATACCAAGGTAGAGCCCGAGATCGTAGAACTGGTTAAGAACACTGTCCGCGAGTGCTGTGACTTTGCCAATATCTATGAGACCGTAGCAGGCGGCACCATTACCTGCCACTGTGGCGAGGGCTGTCTGGGTATCCTCTATATCCGCAAGAACTAATCTAACCGCTGACAAAAGTTTCGGCACCCCCTTGCAATTAAGGGGGTGCCGTGTTATAATGTCATGGTTCTACGGGGAAACAGGTGAAAATCCTGTACGAGACCGTCGCCGTGAGGCACATAAGACAGACTTTCTCTTACCCACTGCCGCAGGTGGGGACAATGCCATTGGATCGCTCCGAGAAGGCAGAGAAGATTCGTGCCGAGTCGAAAGATCCGCAGAACCTACCCCTTGCCATAGTCCGCGGTTCCGGGCTGCAAGAAAGGATTTTTTAAAAACAAAAGGAGAATGCACAATGAAAAAGCACAACATGAGCAAACTGTTGTCGCTGATCCTGTGTGCAGTGCTGATTGCGGCTATGGCACTGATTGCAACCGGATGCAGTGGCACCCAGACCACACAAGATCCCTGGCAGACCAAGACCTTCAAGGACGGAGAAGTTCTGGGCACAGGCAGTACGGAATTTTCCCTGACTGTCATTGATGCCGATGGCGCACAGACCTCTGCTACCATCCGCACCGACAAAGAGACAGTGGGAGATGCCCTCCTGGAGCTGGAGATCATCAACGGTCCCATGGAGGCCTACGGCATGTATGTTAAGTCCGTCAACGGCAAGACCTACGACTATGACACCGACGGAAAGTACTGGGCCTTCTATATCGATGGGGAATATGCCCTGACCGGCATTGACCAGACCGGTATCCAACCCGGTGTTGCATACACCATCCAAGCCGAATAACCCTTGCGACCTTTGGGACTAACTATCCCAAAGGTCTTTTTTGTTTGTAATATTTATGAAAAGAATACAGTTGCGTACTTTACTTTTCCTGATTTCTGTGGTAGGATTGAACCGACGTCTATAAGGGGAAATTTACCTTTACTGACAATACTCGGAAGGAGAAACATATCATGAAAAAAATCAGCGTAAAGATCCTCGCGGCACTGCTGGTTATGGCTATGATGCTTGCAATGTTCCCTGTAGTTGCATTGGGCGCAGAGAGCACCGCAGTTTCCGGCGAGCTGGGAGACAATGGTAAGAACGTCCTTGGCAACAAGACAGGTACCACTGTAGAAGAAGAGCCCCAATTTGTGGCCGATTCCAAGGGACAAAAAGTTGCAGAAGACGAGGAGAACTCTATTCGGTTTAAACTGATCACCTCCGAAGAGGAACTGACAGACGGTGAATACATGGTCATGGTAGTTCCCACCGGTTTGTATGCCGGGGAATTTGAATACTATTTTATGACCACCACCGAGGATTCCGAATACACTGCATTCCAGGCAGCGGGAGCAGAATTTGACGCTTTCCCCGGAGGACTGATCCTGGAGGCTTCCGGTTCCGAAAAGTATATCTGGACCATCGACGGCGACAGCACCGGCCTTGTCCTCAAGAGCAATGACGGCTCTGTAGAAGGTGGAATTACCACCTCCGGTGCTTATCTGAAGTATGGCAAGGCTTCTACTTGGGTAGCCACCTACAAGGCCTCTCAGTATGGCTTTGTCCTCAGTAACGGCAGTGAAGTGCTGGTATTGCGAGATGATATTGACGTTACCGGCACCAACGGCAACCCCCTCTTTGCAGTAGAGTCTGCTACCGCTACTACAGGTTTTGTACATCTGTACAAGAAGACCTGCTCTCATGGAAACACCTCTATCACCGTTGAGGAAGCTACCTGCACCGAGGCGGGACAGAGTGTAGAGATCTGTGACGACTGCGGAGAAGTCGTCAGCACTACCACCATCGACCCCGAGGGTCATACCACCGAGACAGCTACCATCCCTGCCACCTGCACAGAAGATGGTCAGACTGTAGAGTCTTGCACCATTTGCGGTGAGGTCGTCGAGACTGTAGTCATCCCTGCAACGGGACATGATTACTTCTATAGCTCCAACGATGACGGTTCCCACAGCATAGGTTGCTTTGCCTGTGATTACGCAGACGTAGGCGAGTGCCTGTTAGAGGATAACACCTGTGTAGAGTGCGGTTATGTTGCAGTGGTGATCCCCACTGTAGAATTCACCCCCGGCACCTATGTGATCGCCGCCAAGGTCGGGAACACCTATTACGCAATGTCCGATACCTTTGCGAGTAAGATCGCCGGAACCCCCATTCCCGTTATGGGTGGCAAGGTCTCTACTGTGAATGCAGAGGGCTATGCAGTGGTTCTGGAAGAGACAGAGGGCGGCTGGACCATTAAGGGCGCCAACGGCTACCTGAAGTACGGCTCCGGCACCAATCTGGGCAAAAATGCAGACCCCTATACTTGGATCCTGACCACCGGCACAAACGGCACCTACCGCCTCATGGCACAGACCGATGGCCGTGGCGTAGTATTCAGAGCCGGCACATACAACCAGTTCGGCGGCTACGCACTGAGCAACGTTTCTCTGGGCGATACGGAATATTTTGACGTAGAGCTCCGCCCCGTTGAGGAATTCCAGGTTTCCGAGACCTTTGATGTCAAGATCAACCACACCCTGAATATTGCCAGCGATATTTCTATTGTATACGCGGTTACTACCGAACAGCTTGCAGGCTTTGAGCGTTTCTATCTGGAGTGCGTGATCCCCACCTATGAGGGCAACACCCAGACCGGCTCCAGAACCATCATTCTGGAACCCGTTCTCAACGGCAACTACTACTATTTCACCATGGACGGCATGACCGCCGTGCAGATGAACGACGTTGTTGAGAGCACTCTCTATGCCTTTAAGGAAAACACCGTATATATTTCCGAGGTGGATCTGTACAGCGTTGCAACTTACGCTTACAACCAGCTCAACAAGGCCGGCATCACCGAGGGTCTGAAGACCCTCTGCGCAGAGCTCCTGCGCTATGGCGCAAAGGCACAGATCTTCAAGGGCTATCGTACCGCCAACCTGGCTGACGATTCCATGACCGCTACCCATAAGGCTCTGCTCAGCGACCTGAACAGCGTGGTATTTAATCAAAACAACACCGTTCTGGAAGATCTTTTAGATCCCACCGTAACCTGGGCAGGCAAGGGTCTGTCCCTGGATTCCAAGGTCACCCTCCGCATGATCGCTGACCTGAGCAATTACGACGGCGCACCCGAAGATCTCACCGTCCGTGTCACCTATACCAATCTGGAAGGCAAGCAGACCACGGAGATCCTTGACAATATTGCTGTCTACAGTGCTGCCAACAACTACTATGCCTTCAGCTTCTCCGGCTTGCGGGCATCCGAGCTCCGTACCGTTGTTTCCGCCGCTGTTTATGCAGGGGAAACACAGGTATCTCCCACCTTGCAATACAGTATGGACACCTACGGCAACGGCAGAACCGGCGACCTGCTGGTTCTGTGCCAGGCTCTGTTCTCCTACTCCGATGCCGCACTGAGCTATTTTAAGAACTGATCCTTTTGACCCTGTGGGCTGTCTTGCAAAGGCGAGACAGCCCGCTTTTCTATCTCCTGTGGTTTTTATGCAATGTGCATAGAAAAAACGGAAATGGAACCGTAAAACCACGGCCTCTGTGGGCATGAAGGGGAATGAAGGGGGAAAAGAAGGTCTCAATCACGAAAATGCAAGGAGAAAATTCGGCAATTTTACCAAATGGCAATATTATGTAAGTGCTTACAAAACGAGTATTGGAAAATAGTAACGAAAATGGCAAAGGGCTCTTTACTTCAGCATAGATGCATGGTATCATGTTAAAACACACCTTATGTTTTCAAGAATATAACATTGCAAAACGGTGTAATATGGAAGGAGATGTGTTTTATGAAAAAGACCATCATGAGAATTATGGCCATCGTTCTGGCCACGGCACTGCTGTGCGGAATGCTTCCCGCTTTCGCCTCTGCCGCAAAGACCGAAGTCGGTCCTATGAAGGGAATCTCCAAGAAGGCAGAA
>JAZREB010000091.1:0-5898 GCA_045660585.1 Faecousia sp.
GTCAATACGCTTTGCCCCGAAATTCAGAACACTCAGCCCGGCAAGCCCCTGCACTGCAAGCGTCTGCCCTTCCTGCGGAACGTCATTACCGTTGGCTTCCGTCAGAACGGCTGTCTGACCTTTGAGGAAGCTATGGAGGGGGGAGATCTGGTCTCTCAGGAAGAATTGCTCCGTCAGGCCGCCATGGTTCAGCCCAACGATGTATGTAACATGCAGTACACCTCCGGCACGACGGGCTTCCCCAAGGGCGTTATGCTCACCCACTATAATGTTGTCAACGACGGCAAGTGCATCGGTGACCGCATGGATCTGTCCACCGCCGACAGACTGATGATCCAGGTACCCATGTTCCACTGCTTCGGCATGGTTCTGGCTATGACCGCATCTATGACCCACGGCACAACTCTGTGCCCCCTGCCTTATTTCTCTGCAAAGTCCTCTCTTGCCTGTGTCCATCAGGAAAAGATCACCGCATTCCACGGTGTTCCCACCATCTTCATTGCGATGTTCAACCACCCGGACTACAGAAAGACAGACTTCTCCCATATGCGTACCGGCATTATGGCAGGCGCAGGCTGTCCCCCGGAGCTCATGCGCAGAGCCGCACAGCCCGATGAGATGAACATGACCGGCATCGTCAGTGTTTACGGACAGACGGAGTCTGCTCCCGGCAGCACCATGTCCAGTTGGGACGATCCCCTGGATCTGCGCTGTGATACCGTGGGCTATGCATTCCCCCATGTCCAGTGTAAGATCATCGATCCCGAGACCGGGGAAGAAGTCCCTGCAGGTGTCAACCGTGAGTTCTGCTCCCGTGGGTACAACACCATGAAGGGCTACTACAAGATGCCCGAGGCTACCCGTGCAACAGTTGACGCAGAGGGTTGGCTCCATTCCGGCGACCTTGCTTGCAAGGACGAGGACGGCAACTACCGCATTACCGGTCGTCTGAAGGACATGATCATCCGTGGCGGTGAGAATATTTACCCCAAGGAGATCGAGGAATTCATCTATACCCATCCCCCTGTTCGTGACGTACAGGTTATCGGCGTTCCCGATAAGAAGTACGGCGAAGAGATCATGGCGTGCATCATCCTCAAGGAGCCCGGCACTGTGACACAGGAAGAAATGACCAACTATATCAAGGCCAGCATGGCTCGCCATAAGTGCCCCAGATATATTGAGTTCGTAGAAGCCTTCCCCATGAATGCCGCAGGCAAGATCCTGAAGTACAAGATGCGCGAAGAGGCCGTAGAACGTCTGAAACTGAAGGGCGACGGCATCGACACCGCCAAGACCGTAGAGCAGGTACAATAATCCAACAAAGCCACGGGCACAGTAGAGAAATCTGCTGTGCCCGTGTTTAGCAATAAGATGAGAAGACCTCCCTCACAGCTTAGATCCTGTGAGGGAGGTCTGTAATTGGTATGGGGGATCAGCGCTTGGTTCCCAAGAAGAACAGTGCCATGGTGCCGGGGCCGGAGTGGGCGCCGATTACGGGGCCGACGTAGTCGATCAGGACTTCTTTAAAGCCACAGGTGGACTCCAGAAGATCTGCAAGGTACTGAGCATCTTCTATACAGTCGCCGTGACCGATGAAAACGGTCTGATTCCGGGGATCGATGGCGGTCTGTGCCATCATATCTGCCAGTGCCTTGAGAGAGTTCTTTCTGCCACGGGCGGTGGAGACCTTAACGAGGTGACCCTCGTCATCTACGTGGAGGACGGGCTTAATGCCAAGGGCACTGCCGACAAGGGCGGTAGCACCGCTGAGTCTGCCTCCGCGCTTCAGGAAGAAGAGGTCGTCTACGGTGAACCAGTGGCACAGATTCAGTTTGGTGCTCTCTGCATAGGCGGCGGCTTCCTCTAAGGTGGCGCCTTCGGCACGCTTTTGGGCTGTGAGGTAGACAAGCAGACCCTGACCTAAGGCGGCGCAGAGAGTATCTACAACAATGATCTTGCGATCGGGGAATTCCTCGGTCAGCTCACGGGCGGCGATGGTGCCTGCACTGCAGGTTCCGCTGAGACCGGAGGAGAAGCCCATGTACAGGATATCCTTGCCTTCCCGGAGGTAGGGGAGGAATGCTGTGCGGAATTCTTCGACATTGATGGCGCTGGTGGTAATATTGGCACCGTCACGGAGCTTTCCGTAGACGTCTGCAAATTTCATGGAGCTCTGATCCGGGTGATTTTGGTATGTCTTGCCCTCTAAGAGGAAGGACAGGGGAATAAACCCAATATCAAGATCGCGGTAGACGGACAGGGGAAGGTCGGCGCAGGAATCGGTGATCAGAATATATTCTGCCATATGATTAGGTCTCCTTAGTGTAGTAGATGATCATTTCCGCAGTGGAACGGATAATGTCGGTTTGTTGTTGTTCGTTAATGAGTCCGCGGAAATGGACACCGCCGGTCAGCAGATTAGCAAGGATCAAGCCTACGGATTCGATGTTGATATCCTTGCGAATGGAGCCGTCTGCAAGACCACGCATAAGAGCCAGACGAGCAGGGCGGTCGATGTTATCTACGTGGATGGAGCCGAACTGCATATAATCCAGATCATAGGACAGACCCTCGCGGAAGGAGTAAGAGCCCATATCCTGCAGGAAATCTACGTATTCGGGATGTGCCTCGTAGGTGGCAACATATGCCTGTACGATCCGTGCAAAGGCGTCGTGTCCCGTCTCGCCGGGGCGCTCGTTCTCGGCGCAACGACAGCGGTGCTCCTCTAAGTACTCCTGTAATAGCTGATTGGCTACGGCGACGGCAATGGATTGCTTGGTGCCGAAGTATCTGTATACGGACATGGACGACAGCATGGCCTCGTCGGCGATCTGAGAAACGGTGGTTTTGTCGATGCCGTCACGGAGGAACAGCTTGATGGCGGCGGAGATGATAGCATTGCGATTGGTAATGCGTTCTTGCTCTCTGGTCATAGGTACCTCCAATTTCTGTTAGTGGGACTATAAGCTGTTAGTCATTATAACAGAAATAAGGGGTTCTGTCAAGAAAAATCTGTCGAAGACACTCTGTGGAAAGAGGAAATGGGGAAAAATTTTCGTCCCCCTCTTTATTTCTTGGGGAAAATGTATTAAAATAGATTAGATATAAAAACAACACAACGAATCATGAAGGAATTGGGCTATACTATGAACAGAAACTACGAAGAAAGATTTTTAAGAGCACGGAAGGAATACATTAAGAAACAATTTTCCCACATGAATGATCGCCAGTTAGAGGCGGTTCTGTGTACTCAGGGTCCCTTGCTCCTGTTAGCAGGAGCCGGTAGCGGTAAGACCACGGTGCTGATCCATCGGATCGCCAATTTGATCCGATTCGGTACTGCGTCTGACTCCCCGGAGCTCCCTCCCACAGTAACGGAAGAGGATGTGGAGTATTTAGAGGGCGTTGTGGCAGGCTCCGACTACCCCTATGAGGAACGGGCAGAGGCGCTGTGCAGATTCGAGCCTGCGGTACCCTGGTCTATTATTGCCATTACCTTCACCAATAAGGCGGCAAATGAGCTAAAAAACAGACTATCCAATATGCTGGGCCCCATGGGGCAGGATGTGTGGGCTATGACATTCCACTCTGCCTGCTGTCGGATCCTCCGTAAGGAGATCCACAGATTGGACTACAGCACGGATTTTACCATTTATGACAGTGCCGATTCTGAGCGTGTGATCAAGGAGATCCTGAAAGATCGGAATTTGGACGAAAAGCTGTTCCCACCCCGTAATGTACTGTCCATGATCTCTAAGGCAAAGGATAAGCTACGCTCCCCACGGGATTTTGCCTATGATATGGGGGACGATGTTCGTTTCCGCCGTATTGGGGAGATCTACGAGGAATATGCAAACCGCCTGAAGGCCGCCAATGCTCTGGATTTTGATGATATTATTGTGCTGACGGTGCGTTTGCTCCAAGAATTTGAGGATGTGCGGCTGTATTATCAGAAAAAGTTCCGTTTTGTACTGGTGGATGAGTATCAGGATACCAACCACATGCAGTATCTGCTGACATCCTTGCTGGCAGGGGGATATGAGAATATCTGTGTCGTCGGTGACGATGATCAGAGTATTTATCGTTTCCGTGGAGCTACCATTGAGAATATCCTCAGCTTTGAACAGCAGTATCACGGATCACGGCTGATCCGTCTGGAGCAGAATTACCGTTCCACCCAGAAAATATTGGATGCCGCCAATGGGGTCATTGCCCACAACCGTGGCAGAAAGGGCAAGAAGCTCTGGACCAACAACGGTGGGGGAGAGTCCCTGCTCCATTTTAAGGCCGCCAACGAAAGTGACGAGGCCAATTTTGTAGCAGATACCATTTTAGACGGCTGTCCTCAGGGTAGAGGATTCGGTGACTATGCGGTATTGTACCGCACCAATGCCCAATCCAACGCTATGGAAAATGCCTTCAAGCGTGCCGGTATTCCATACAGGATCATCGGCGGTACTCGATTCTTTGACCGTGCAGAGGTCAAGGATATGTTGGCTTATTTATGGGTCATCCACAATCGCAGTGATGATCTGCGGTTAAAGCGGATCATTAACCAGCCCCCCAGAGGCATTGGAGATAAGACCGTTGAGGTAGCCGAGCGTTTAGCAGACGCATCGGGCAAATGTCTGTATGATGTGGTTTCCGATCCCTATAACTATCCTGCACTGTCCCGCCCTGCGGGGAAGCTCATGGATTTTGTGATGCTCATGGAGGATCTGTCCATGGTGTTGGAGACTCTGCCCCTTCCCGAATTCTATGAGGAATTGCTACAGAGAACCGGCTATATCACCATGCTGGAATCCAAGGACGAGGTAGAAAACAAAGCACGGATCGAAAACGTCCGAGAACTGAAATCTTCTATCGTCAATTATGTGGAAAATGCCCTTGAGCCCACCTTAGGGGGATTCTTGGAAGAGATCGCCCTGTATACGGACATTGAGGCATATGACCAAGGGGCAGATGCTACGGTCATGATGACCATGCATGCTGCAAAGGGACTGGAATTCCCCAATGTATTTGTAGTGGGTATGGAAGAGGGGCTGTTCCCCAGTGCTCGCACCATCGGTGAATATGAGGAAATGGAAGAGGAACGGAGACTGTGCTATGTTGCACTGACCAGAGCCAAGAAACGGCTGTATCTGACCTCCGCAAGACAGCGGATGTTATACGGACATACCTCTTCCAATATGCCCTCCCGATTCTTAAAGGAGATCCCGGAGAAGCTGGTAGAGCAGCGGGAGAGTGAAAAAATGGCATTCGGCTATGACAGCTTCGGAGGGTACGGCTCCCCTTACGGCGGATCCTACGGTGAGGGATACGGCAACCGGAAAAAGAACGGTTACGACAGTGGCTCTTACGGTGGAGGTAATACCTATGGTGGGGACTCTTACAGCAGTAGCAAACCCAAATACAGCCCCTATACACCTACACCGAAACCCAAGACAGCCAAGACGGCTCCCAATTTTATGAAGGGGGAAATGGTTGTCCACGATACCTTTGGTCAGGGAATGATCCTGTCTGTTCTGCCTATGGGGGGAGATGCGATGTTGGAGGTAGCCTTTGACAAAGTCGGTACCAAACGCCTCATGGCAAATACGGCTTCTCAGAGAATGAAGAAGCTGTAAAATCACAGTTTATCGCTCCCTTGGAGCGAATGATATCCGTTCCTTACAGAACGGATGATATACCCTATGGGTATGATATCTGCGTCGCAGATGATATACGCTAGGCGTATGTCGGTGTGGCTTACGACACTAAATAAAATAAATAATGGGCTTTAACCCATATTTTAATCCGTGCCCCTTGGGGCACACATTCATGCCTCGCCTTGGCGAGGTATATCATACCGTAGGTATATCATGCCCCACAGCCGTGGGGTATATCATATCGTAG
>JAZREB010000092.1:0-1908 GCA_045660585.1 Faecousia sp.
CCATGGAACCCCGAGCCTGTTCGGGGGAAATGTAGTGAACGGAACCTAAAGCCTCACGGGTCAGGGTGTTCTGAGAAGCACCGATACGAGCAATGCCGAAATCTGCAACCTTGATGCTACCGTCCTTCAGGATCATAATATTATGGGGCTTAATGTCCCGATGTACGATTCCCTTGGAATGGGCGTGTTCCAAAGCCTTTGCCATCTGCATGGAGAAGTGCAGGGTTTCCCGCCAGTTCAGGTTGCCCTTGCGCTGGAGGTACTGCTTGAGGGTAATGCCCTCGATGAGCTCCATCACAATATAATCCGCAGAGGCGGCGGTAGAAACATCATATACCCCAACAATATTGGGGTGAGACACCATAGCAACTGCCTGAGATTCCGCATGGAATCTACGACGGAACTCACTGTTTTTAGAAAGATCATCCTTAAGGATCTTAATCGCCACAAGACGATTGAGCCGATGATCCAGTGCTCTATATACAACTGCCATACCGCCGGTGCCGAGAACTTCCATGATCTCATACCGATTGTCCAGCAGTCTACCTATGTAACTATCCATAGCTACTCCTTATCGCATGATTACAAATACCGCATATGCGATCCGTTCCGAAACGGTGAACGGCTACCGTATTATGTAAAAAGATCAAATTGCTACAAGTACGCAGGTTACATTGTCGGGTGCTCCCCGTTCTTTCGCAATGTCCAGCAGTCGCTGGCAACAATCATCCTGCCGCACGCCATGTGCTACTTCGAATAAGATCTCCTGATCTGCCATTTGATTGGATAAGCCGTCACTGCACAGCAGGAAAAAATCTCCCTCGCTCACAGGGACGGTAAATACATCTGCCAGAACCTGATTTCCGGGTCCGATGGCTCGTGTAATAAGATTCTTGCTGGGATGGGACTTGGCCTGTTCCGGGGTCAGTTCTCCCCGTGCCACCATGTACTGCACCACAGAATGATCCGTAGTAACACATCGGACACCATCGGGATCGATATAGTAGGCTCGGCTGTCACCGATATTGATGACCAGAGCCTCCTCCCCTCGGAGGAATACCGCTACAAGAGTCGTACCCATTCCCTTAAACTCCTCGCTGAGCTGGGAATGCTCGTAAACAGAGACATTGGCAAGGCTCGCCGCCCCGCGGAGAACCCGTTCTGTCTCATGGAGCGTCATATCCTTTTTGTAGGAGCGGAGGATCTCATCTGTGAATACCTCGCAAGCAAGACGGCTGGCAACATTGCCGGACTTGGCACCACCCATGCCATCACATACAACAGCAAGGAGGGCATGTTCTCCAATTGGGGTTATTGCATAATAGTCCTGATTCTGGCTACGAACATTTCCTTTATCCGTAATTCCCCATGCCTCCATGGTACTCACTCCTTTCCTCCGGATTTTTCAAACTTTCTTCTTAACTGACCGCAGGATGCGTTAATGTCGCTGCCCAGTTTTCTGCGGATGGTCGCATTGACCTTTCTTTTTTCCAAGGTGGCTTGGAATTGCATAACGGTTTTGATTCCGCTTGTAAAGCCTGTTCCCTCAACCGGATTTACGGGAATGAGATTGACGTGGAAGGGGATTTTCGGCAGCTTTTTCAGCAAAAGGTCTGCCAAAGCGTTGGCTTGAACGTCGTTGTCATTTACACCGGCAATAACCGCATATTCAAAGGATATTCGCCTGCCCGTTTTATCAAAGAACGTCTTACAGGCATCCAAAAGGCTGTCTATATTCCACTTGTTGTTTATGGGCATAAGTGCGGAACGGTCTTGGTCGTTTGAGTGATGAAGGGATACCGAAAGTGTAACGGGTAAATCCTCTTCAGCCAAGGCGTAAATTTTGTCAACCACTCCGCAGGTGGAAAGTGATATGTGGCGAAGACCTATATTAAGTCCTTCGTCAAG
>JAZREB010000093.1:0-1655 GCA_045660585.1 Faecousia sp.
AAGCCACACCGACATACGCGTAGCGTATATCATCTGCAACGCAGATATCATACCCATAGGGTATATCATCCGTTCTGTAAGGAACGGATATCATTCGCTCCAAGGGGGGGCGACATTACAGGTAGCCTTTCAGGTTGTCGATATTGGCCTGCTCCGTTTGCAGTAGCCGGTGGGAGAGGGAGGATACCTTGGGATCCAGGATCCCCATGGTTCGGTTATTGTGGATGGATTTAATCATGCCCTTGGTGTTACCCTCCATCATGAGCTCTGCTACCTTGGCATTGGGGTTCTTGGACATACGGATCTTCATTTTGGCAGACATGGAGGAGCCTAATTTCGCCATGGGGTTTATCCTCTCCGGGGTACCCCCACGATCTTGCAGGAGAGTGTCGGCTTCGTCATAGATCCGTTCGTATTCTGCCTTCTGGTTCTGTAATTCGTTGTAAAGTTGGGGATCGCCGGTTTCTTCCATAACGGTGCGGATGCCGTGGATCCCCATTTCTGTGGATTTCAGGATGGAATTGAGCATATCTACATCATTGGTCATTATGATCACCTCGGTATAGGGTGTGTGGGTTTTCTATCTATTATACATGGAAGATATGGTAGGAAAACGGAAATTATGGTTGACATTTTGTGTATATGTGGTATAATGAAAGTGTATTTCCGATTGGGGAGATTTTTATCCTTCTCTCTGTTGGAAGGGCTTTCTTTTTTGGATGATAAATTGTAACAAAGGAGACTTCGTTATGCATTATACTATGAACATTGCCGGCATTAGCCGCGATCTGCCCATTTGCAAGGTCAGCGACGATCTGTACATCGGGGCTTTCGTGATTTTCGGCGACGTAGAACTGACGGTTAAGACCGCAGGCGCTCTGCTGGAAAAGGCACCTGAGTACGACTACATGATCTCCGCCGAGGCCAAGGGTATCCCCCTGATCCACGAGATGGCTCGTCAGAGTGGCCAGAACAAGTACTTCCTGGCTCGCAAGGCTCCCAAGCTGTACATGTCCGGCGTATTTGATGTAAAGGTCAACTCCATCACCACCGCAAAGGAACAGCACCTGTATCTGGACGTTGCCGATGCCGAGATCATGAAGGGTAAGCGCATCCTCATTGTTGACGACGTTATTTCCACCGGCGAGTCCCTTGCCGCTATCGAAAAGCTGGTTCTGGAAGCAGGCGGTATCGTTGCAGGCCGTATGGCTATCCTTGCAGAGGGCGATGCACAGACCCGTGATGATATCATCTATCTGGAAAAGCTCCCCCTCTTTAACCCCGACGGCAGTGTAAAGGCTTAAGGTATATCTGATTTTAGGCGAACAGAGAGTATTCTCCCTGTTCGCTTTTTTTATATCGACAGGACAGGGGAGAGTTTCTGTCTTGTAGGTAGTTTTTGCCTTACCTACCTTACGAAATACGGTAAAAGATAAGGAAGTTTATAGGCTCAGGCTCGGTTTGCTCCCTGCCGGGGGCGTTCATTTCTTGTATTGGCAAGAAACGAACCAAAGAAACAACCGGGGGGAGGCGCTGAGGGTTTCCCCGGATCGTTCCCCCGGTGGTGTCGTTCCTTTTCTCACCGGATGAAAAACCGCCCTCCCCCCGGACCCCCTCCCGGCACTGCGTACCGCTTTCCTTTCCTTTTTCCGGTC
>JAZREB010000094.1:0-6857 GCA_045660585.1 Faecousia sp.
AGCACCTCTCAGCTTAAGATTTTGATGAGATTTTTGACGGGTTCGACGCAGCCTTGCTGTCGCAAGGCAAGGAGAACTAAGTTAAAAAGATCGCAAAAGATTTGCTGAGAGGCTGTCGGGTTCGACTCCCCTCAGCTTAAATGCAACGCTGTCTCCAATGTTGCTTCATCCAGTAAGACCGCGTTTCTCATAGCGATACCAACCTCAAGTGTTTTGATATCCAAGCTAATGGCAAGGGAAGTTTCTCCCAACAGACCACTAACCGTAATACAGTCGATTCCTCTTACGGAGATTTGTTCCGCAATCTCTGCGGAGTCCAAGGGCAGGAGATATTCTACAGACAAGTTTCCCTCATCATTCCTGTGTTGCGTATCCCTAAGAGTAACTTTTTCTGCCTTCACTGTTTGGGTGTTTACTAATGAGCAGAACCACTCTACAGCAGAAATCCAAGATCGTTCTTTCGGATTTCGATATAGATAAGTTGTGGTGTACCTATTTGTTATTTTCTCAAACATGCCTTCACTCCTTGTCCCAAGGATAAATAATCTCTACCCTGTTTTTATATTGCGGAATAGATTGCATCTCATTGCGGAAATTATCATAGGATTTCCGAACGTCATCATTCCATGGCTCATTAAATTTAACTTCCATCACACTTTCGGCGTCCCCTGCAGAAGCAAGTTCTCCTATATGATCTTCAAGGGCTCTGTGTGTACATTTCGGTGCCGATGCCCCATCTTCCACAGTAATCTCATGGACAAAGAAACCAGCATCATCCACATACTGGTTGTTATCTACAATATTCTGCTCCCCTGCATGTACTCGACGAGCAACCATATTGCTTTCCGGGATCTCTTCTCCGTTGTCGCCTATGGTTATTTTAGCACCATCCAGTTCTTTTTCAATGGATCCCCCACCATCATTGATCGTATCCCGATCGATATATACGGGTTCACCACTCTGGGTAATAGCACCGGGTTTCGAACTCCGGCTGACATCACCGATACGTAATGCATAGGACTCCGTTGCCAAAGAGCCCCATTGGTTGTCATCTTTTTCAAAGGTATCCCTATTAAAGTAAATCGGTGACTCCGGATGATCCTTGTTATATGCCTCCGTAGCAGCATTTATGCGGTCAAAACAACCACTCCATAGTTCCTTGCTGTTTAAATCCCCTACGCCGGAACTGCTTTTTGAATGGGCCATGCACTCGGCGGCCATTTTATCAATTTCTGCATCGGTGTAACCAAGGCTACGGCAATCATCTCTATTTGCCAATACATTAAGTGCTGAATTCAGGGAATGGTTCCTTCTAACCTCATCGTAATTGTTAGGATCGCAGGGGCGTGCTTCACACGTTCCGTCAGGCTTTTCTGTCAACGCGTATCCCTCTCCATCCATTCCCGAATCATGCCATAGAGCTGCTCCACCTAAGGTGTTTTTATCAACATCGGGGCTGAATGCAATATGCTTCTCTGTGTTCTCCCCTTTGAATCTACCTCTTCTTATGGAGGCTCTAAGTGCATCCACGGCTTCCAGAGACTGATCTTTTACCTCTTCTCTATGGTCTGTTCCGTGATCGGTAAAGAATCTCCCACTCTCACGGTGATTCTTTGCTACCTCCCGGCCTGCATCCATATGTGGTTCTACCCTCTCACGAATGCTGTCAAACCGTTCTTCATCCGGCTCCTCAAGGGATGACTCTGTATCATAAACGTCCGAGTTTCCTTCAGCAGCATTGTTGGAATCACCGGCAAAGTCTCGTTGTTCGTTTTCGACCATAGCCGCAAGCTCCGGGCTATCCTCGGGAATTCCTCGGGCGATCCATTCTTTCCTGAGAGCTTCGGCATTGGTAGTATCGTTGCCGTCTTTCTCGCTATAATCAATGGGCTCTTTTCCAAGCTCTTGTAAGTACTCATTATTCAGTTCTCGCCATTCGGGATCTTTTGAGTACTTGCTGAAATCGCCCTTTTCATAATTATGGGAAGAATAATAATCATGGAGTCTGTCATATGCTGAGTCACCATTATTATTTGGATCTTCCACAGCATCTGCGGTTTCGTCATAGGTAGGATCTATGAGTAACTCGGAGTCGTCCTCCATCTTTGCTGTGGAACGATCCGTTTCTTTAGGGGTGTTGGTAACTTCCTTACCGCTGTCATCAAGTTCGTTCACCCTTGTTTCTTTTTGCCGGTCATCCAACAAGTCATTTTCCGTATCCGATTGCTGATCCTCTAAAACTTCGTCGTCTAAATCGCCGTTCATCCCATCTTGTTGTTCTTCATCGGTAGGTTCGGTTTGTTTTTCGTCATCGTTGTTTTCCGACTCCGTTAAAACCTCGTTGTCTAAATCGCAATCCTTCTCGTCTTGTTGTTCTTCATCGGTAGGTTCGACTTGTTGTTCGCTATCCTTGTTTTCCGAAATCGGTTCCGGCCCCTCTGAAACGTTGTCGTCTAAATCGCCGTTCATCCCGTCTTGTTGTTCTTCATCGGTAGGTTCGGTTTGTTTTTCCTTTTCCTCGCGCTCTGTAGATTGATCCAGTTCCTTCGAGTCTATTTTCTTGGCTTCCTCTGAAGGCTCCGTGTTCGTTTCGCTCGCATCGCTTTGGCAACCTATTTCGTTTCTTTCATCACTTTCGTTGAATTTTTCCATATAAATCTCCAAATCGGCATGACTCGAAACAACAGCCATATAACAGCCGTTCTGTGTTTCATTCTATATCATATTAGGGTTTCTTCGGAATAGTCATTTAATCGTAAGGTGCAGTTACATCTCCCATAGCCATCCGATATTTCTGCTCGGATACACCACCACTATGTCGACATGCATCGTGGATCTCACTGGGCACAAGCTGCATTGTTTTTCCATCGGGACATTCATGCCAGGTCAAGTTGTTCGCCTTGCGATAAGCTGCCACTTCCTCCGGTGTCATGTTCCCCATTTTTTTACTGAGTTCGTTATCTGCTTGCGCAAAGTTTCCGAGATCATAATTGGGGTCGTGACTTGTACCTGCAGGCCGTCTTCCGTATTCCCAGGTGGGATTTTCACGGTTATCCGTCATGTGGGGAATTTCCACCTGACCGTCCATCTCTCCATAGGGCGTGTCATGTTTTGTAAAGGGAGAAAAATCAGGATTATTGTCTTTGTAGTCCACAGAGTCCCGACCATACTCCTTCATCTTGGCAAGGGCATCTTCATCATTGGGATGGAATGCACTATTGCCGCGCTCATCTTCAAAGGTTCCTGTTTTTTCAGTAGGCAAATGTTCCGTCGGGGCTTCCGGTTCTTCCCAATCCGGATCCACTTCCGGAACGTCCAGTTCTCCGTTTTCTAACATATCATGGAGCTCTTCCTCCTGCTCCGGAGTAAGAGAAGTCCGATCCCAATCGGTGCCATCGTCCTGAGGCTCCGTTTTCTCCTCTTCCGGTTTTTCAGCACCTTCTGTGGTATCGTCTCCCTCCGCAGGATCGTCTCCCTCAGAGACTTCATCTACCTTGGGTAGTTCATCATCCTCCGGCTCATGCTCATCCTCGGGTTCGTCCGTATTGTCGGGTTCTTCCTTGTTTTCAGGCTCCTCCGTATTCTCGGGTTCTTCCTTGTTCTCGGGTTCCTCCGTATTCTCGGGCTCTTCCTTGTTCTCAAGTTCCTCTGTATCCTCGGGCTTCTCCGTATTCTCGGGAGTTTCCTCATTGTTAGGAGTCTCGCTCTCTTCGGGAAGTTCCTTATCATCGAGATTTTCCTTGTCGTCGGGGACATTTTCATCCTCGATGTTGCTACTATCCTCATCCTCCGGTGGTGTCTCTAAGGGTTCTTTATCCGCGGATTCTTCATCCGCGGGAGAGTCATTCTCCGGGATGTTACTTTCCTCGTCGGCGGGAGGTTCCGTCTCTGTAGTTTCCTTGCTCGGATCCTCCGTTTCATCCGGAGTCTCTTCTAAGGGTTTGTCATCCGGGTCCTCTTCTTTGACATCTTCACTTTGGGGTTCTTGCCCTTCGCTCTCCGACGGCTGTTCAAGCTCCTGTGAGTCTTGTTCCTGCGCTTCCTCGGGGGGCTCCGAGTTATTATCCCCCTCGTTGGTGCTATTATCTATTTCGTTTCTTTCGTCGCCTTCGTTAAATCTCTCCATACACACCTCCAAATCGGTATGTTACGAAAAAAACAGTCATAAGACTGTTTTTCTCGCATATGATCAATCGTTATATGGTGTATCCTCGTATCCGCGCTGTTTCAGTTTGCGAACCTTGTTATCCAAAATCCCACGCCACAAGCGGTTAAACCATTTGGTTTCACCAAACCACTTAACAGCCGTGGGGCTTACTGCATAATAGAGTTTAATAAAAGCTCTGCCAAGGATGTGTTTTTCCAAGAACATGTCACGGTATCTGCGCAGAGCCCAAACCTGGGGGCAATCATAAGATCCGTACACTGCGGTAGCCACATAGCAACCCTTGGCTTTTTCTACATTAATGCGCATGCATCTGGAGATATCTGTGCCGTTCAGAGAGCATTTAAGAACCGCCGTACCTGTCTGGAATCCCGAAGCAACTCTGCAAGAGAACCCCCGCGTCTCCACGACCTTCACGATGTAGGGATTAGAAGATTGCCATGTTACGGTAGGCATGGGGGATGCATTGGGGGGTACCACACTGCAATCAATGTAGGCATCGGCGTTAATGGGCATGGCCAGAACTTCCTCCGGCAGGATAACATCCTTTGCATGAGGCAGAACTGTCAGGTAGAAGCTCTTGCTAACACGAGTGGTAGAAACAGTTACCTTTACACGACCTGCGGCAATACCGTAAATCTCATTCTGCCCGGAGAAGGCCGCTACAGTGGTATCGCTAACAGTGTAGCGAACGTTGGCGATATCCTCGGCATCGTTGGGGGATATCAGGCACTTAAACCGCATAGTCTCGTTAATACACACAGAAGTTGCAGGCAGAATAATGGAGATATCGGATACATAATTGTGGTGCTCTACGGTAATGGTGTAGGAGCCACGAACCGTGCCGGATTTGTCGGTAAGTATCACATCGGCAGTACCGGCACTCTGTGCCACCAGGGTATTGTCTGCGGCAAAAAGAACCGCAGAGTTTCCGGTGCTAATGGTGATCCGGGGATCACCGAACTGCTGGGGATAATATGTATAGGTCACCCGGAAACGCTCGCCGGTATTCATTACCCGGGGCAGAGAATCTACACGGATACGATATTCTTCCTGAACATATGCCTCGTATTTCAGTTTTTCATCCTCTGTCATGTTCAGATCCCCTGCAGCAGAGAAAACTGCATGGATAAAGTCCAGGTGCAGATGGTAGAGGTTCAGATATTCTACCACGTAAGGTAACAGGTGCAAGGGCGTATGCACAACGGGGATTCCCCGTACCTTCTCATAGCTCATCTTTTCAGCGAGCATAATGCAACACTTAACACTTCCCTCCGGGAGCTGTGTCCCGGTGGTAATATAATAGTTGCCGGGCTCTGCTGTGCAAGGAACCAGATTCTTAAACCGTTCCGGTTCGTTGGAGAAGAAGCAGATATTGTCTACCTGCTGCTGAACACCCATGCAGTAGCGAGTGTTGAGTTCTCTGGCATATGCCAGCTTGTCGGTTACGGGAATGCTATGGGTAACGGGAGTAAAGCTGACCTCGGTGCAGTATTGAGATTTATGCTGCAAGGATTTGAGAAGCATGTGGTGGAAGGGGTGACCCGTCAGACGGATGGTGTAGCTTTCGCACAGTTCATCGTCCATGCTCTCATAGAGTTTGTCTGCCCAATTGTAAATATCGTCATAAATCATGTCGGCCAGTTCCATATAACGACTGATCTTTTCGCCGTTAATGGAAATCTGGGGATGCCGTTCACGTTTGTTATAAAGAATGTCAACAATGTTATTCATATCGTGCACCTCTTTCCCTTATCCGAACATACCGTTAATGACTCCGGTATATATGCCGTAAATAAGTCCTGAATATAGGCAGAACCAAAACAGATCGATCAGCAATGCGAAAATTGCCATGCCCCTGCCGGATCGACACTTCTTCCCCTGGAAGAAGCCTGCCAGTCCCAGAAAAAAGGAAATGATGCCGGGAAGGATGATAAAGCCAAAGAAGGATAAGATAAAGGCCGCCTTTGCCTTTCCGTTACCTGCCTTATTTAAGACGATACGAACAGGTCTGGGATGCACCTGTTCTACCTGGGTGTAGGGTAGAGCACCTTCTGCGTCCAATGCAGGATTATAACCGCAGTGGGGACAAGTATTTTTGTTACCGGTATCCTGCTGACAATTTCTGCAAAACATAGGCTTACATTCCTTTCGATATATGAATAAAGTATGAACTGGTAATATTATAGCAAACTATGCAACAAATTGTCAATGATAAATTTGTTCACCCACAGATTTTATCTCCCTGTTTTCCTCGTGATTGCCCGTGTTTTCACGGTAAACGTTATACAAAATTTCATAAATAATCGACCTCCCTCCCCCCTCTGTTTTCAGATATCGGGAGCAGAACACCGGCTGTTTTCGCCCTTGATTTCTATCTCAATTTTCCATACAAGCCGCCCCTCTGTGCCCTAAGCACAGAGGGGCGCAAAATGACGAATCGAAACACCATTTCAGGGAATATTTTCTTTTCGTCCGGCAATGATATAGCTCAGTGGCAATGGTGGCGGTGCCGAGAGCGCAGTTCCCGGGAGCTACTACAGTCTCTATGGTTAAGCTGAGGGGAGTCGAACCCGACAGCCTCTCAGCAAATCTTTTGCGATCTTTTTAACTTAGTTCTCCTTGCCTTGCGACAGCAAGGCTGCGTCGAACCCGTCAAAAATCTCATCAAAATCTTAAGCTGAGAGGTGCT
>JAZREB010000095.1:0-6729 GCA_045660585.1 Faecousia sp.
GCCCAGCTTAGCAGCAGCCATCTGAGCGGAGTTGGTCTTGACCAGCTCTGCGTAGTCGTCGATGGTGATGGTACCAGCGACCAGGGAGTCGATGGGAGCAAAGAAGGTGCCGGAGACGTCAACACCGGGGATCTCTGCGAAAGCAGCGAAGCCGCCCATAGCAGCCTTAGCGCCGTAAGTCGGAGGCCAAGCGGTCTTAGGAAGACAAAGCTTGTCATACAACTCCTTGGCTCACAGAACCACATGGCTACGATCCGACTTGCTGAGATCTTCGCTTCCGCCGGTGCTCAGAACAGCGAGCAGGCTGAGCAGTTCGTAGCTTTCCTGTACTCCGACGAGGCCGCTAAGATTTACGCTACTGCCGGTGCTATGCAGCCCATCCTGGGCATCGCTGACATGCTGGAAGGCGAGAACAAGATGTTCTACTCCATCTACGACAACGGCGCTAAGGCTGCTATGGGCGGCTTCGCTGCTTTCGGCGAGATCCCCGGCGTTGACGTTTCCGGCACCTTCTTTGCTCCCATCGACTCCCTGGTTGCAGGCACTATGACTATCGAGGAGTATGCTGAGCTGGTTAAGACCAACTCCGCTAAGATGCGTGAGAATCTGCTGGGCTAATCCCACTGTTTCTTAGACCACACAGTAAGTAATTTTGGGTGGCAGTGACATCTGTCACTGCCACCCTCTTTTCTTTGTGCAAAGTTTTTCCCTTGTGCAGACACGGTCTGCACAAGGGAAAGACCCTTGGGCAAATTCGTTTTTTAAGCAAATTATTATAAGGAGATGGTCCAAAATGAGAAGCAACCGTAGACGCACTGCCTTCCTGTTAGGCTGTGTGGCACCTGCTGTGATCCTGTTCGTGATCTTCATGGTGATCCCCACATTCAACGTATTCCGTCTATCCCTGTTCCAGCGAAGTACATTCAATCCCGATGCCACATTTATCGGGCTAAAAAACTTCAAGATGCTACTGGAAGATACCACGTTCATCCGTTCCATGCAGAATATGCTACTGCTTATCGTCATGGTAACCATCTTTACTATGGGTACAGCTCTGGTTTTCGCCGGTATTCTGACTCGTGAAAAGCTAAAGGGACAGAACTTCTTCCGCATTGTATTCTATATCCCCAATATTCTGTCCGTCGTTGTCATCTCCGGTATTTTCTCTGCTATTTATGATATCGACAAAGGCCTGCTGAACTCCATTCTCCACCTCTTCGGTAAAGAGGGCGTTCTGTGGAAGGGCGAACAGCATGTCATTACCAGCTTGGTCATTGCCATGGTTTGGCAGGCCATCGGCTATTATATGGTCATGTATATGTCCTCTATGGGTGCGGTTCCCGGCTCCACCTACGAAGCCGCGGATCTGGACGGTGCCAACCGTGTCCAGCAGTTCTTCCAGATCACGATCCCTCTGATTTGGACCAACATCCGTACCACGCTGACATTCTTTATTATTTCTACTATCAACATGGCATTCCTGTTTGTCAGTGCAATGACCGGTGGCGGCCCCAACAATGCTTCCAACGTGGCTCTGCTCTATATGTACGATCAAAAGAATCTGGGTGGTGGCTATGGATATGCCATGGCCATCGGCGTTGTGATCTTCCTGGTGTCCTTCGGGCTGTCCGCTCTGGTCAACAAGGTCACCGAGCGCGAAGTTCTGGAATACTAAGGAGGTGCGGACATGAAACTGAAGAAAGAAATCAACCGTTCCGAGCTCCTGTATAAGTTCTTTATCTATCTGGTACTTGGTATTCTGGCTGTTTTGATCCTGGTTCCTGTGCTGTGGGTCATTGTTGCCTCTCTGAAGGAAACCTCCGAGCATTACGGCAGTCCCTGGGCACTCCCCTCTCACATTCACTGGCAGAACTTTGTAGATGCATGGAACAAGGCCAATATGGGTGGCTATATGCTCCATTCCGTAACGGTCACCGCCATGGCTCTGGCCATTTTGTTGGTGGTTGCACTGCCTGCTTCTTACTGTCTGGCTCGTTTTAACTTCAGGGGACAGAAGTTCCTGAAAACCTGCTTCATGGCAGGCCTGTTCATTAACGTCAACTACATCGTCGTACCCATCTACCTGATGCTCAGTGACGGTGATAAGCTACTGAAAAACCTGTTTGGAAGCGGTTTCCTGCTGAACAATCATTTTGTGGTTGCTCTGGTCTATGCCGCAACAGCACTGCCCTTTACCATCTATCTGCTGTCCAGCTATTTTTCCACACTGCCCCATGGCTTTGAGGAAGCTGCCTATGTAGACGGCGCCGGCTATTTCAGAACCATGATTCAGATCATCTTCCCCCTGGCAAAGCCCTCTATCATCACTGTTATTCTCTTTAACTTCCTGTCCTTCTGGAATGAGTACATTATCATTAAGACCCTGGTTACCGACCGTGATCAGTGGACCCTTCCTGCAGGTCTGCTGAATCTGATGCAAGCACAGCAGTCCGCAGCAGAATACGGACCCATGTATGCAGGTCTGGTTCTGGTTATGCTCCCCGTTCTGATCCTCTACATCTGTGTACAGAGAAATCTGACCAAGGGCATGACCGTCGGCGGTCTGAAAGGCTAAGGTGACGTTATGAAGTTTTGGAAAAATCACTTGATCCTTCGTGCTATTCTGATTGTGTTGTTTTTTGTTGTGGGTATCGTTTTGACCTTTGTAGGCTGGTCTATGACCGGCAAGCTCCTTGGTTTAGGTCTCATGCTGGTTGGCGTTGTCCTCCTGCTCACTGCACTGTTTGTCTACAACGCACTACATAAGTAATTCCCTAACCAAGCCTTCCTCTTCGGGAAGGCTTGGTCTGCGAACAGAAGTCATTTTTGTCTTTGAAAGGAGATTTCCCGTATGTTAGATTCAAGAAAAACCGGTCGCGTGACCATTCCCACAGACTTGGATGTGGTTCCTCAGACCTTAGAGATCATGAAGCGTTGGGGCGCCGATGCCATCCGTGACTGCGACGGCACCGATTTCCCCGCAGAACTGCAGAATCAGGATGCAAAGATCTATTCTACCTATTACACCACCCGTAAGGACAATGTCTGGGCAAAGGCCAATCCCGACGAGGTTCAGCAGTGCTATATTATGACCGGCTTCCACACCGCAACGGAAGCTACTCTGGAGATCCCCCTCATGAAGGGTATCAGCCCCGAGCTCATGGAAGTCAACACCCGTGACGACATCAAGCGTTGGTGGGAAGTCATGGACCGCACCCTCGGCGAGCCCCTGAGTCCCGATGCCTGGGACTACAATAAGGAGACCGGCTGTGTTGTGATCCGGGAGCCTGCACCCTTCCACGAATACACTGTGGCATTCCTTGCCTATCTGATCTGGGATCCCGTTCACATGTATAATGCGGTCACCAACAATTGGCAGAACTTTGAGCATCAGATCACCTTTGACGTCCGCCAGCCTAAGACCCACAAATTCACCATGGAGCGTCTGCGGAAGTTCATCGCAGAGCATCCCTATGTCAACGTCATCCGTTACACCACCTTCTTCCATCAGTTCACTCTGGTATTTGATGAGCTGAAGCGTGAGAACTACGTTGACTGGTACGGCTATTCCGCCTCCGTTTCTCCCTACATTCTGGAACAGTTTGAGAAGGAAGTTGGCTACAAGTTCCGCCCCGAATTCATCGTGGATCAGGGCTATCACAACAACCAGTACCGTGTTCCCTCTAAGGAATTTAAGGACTTCCAGGACTTCCAGCGCCGTGAGGTTGCGGCTCTTGCCAAGGAAATGGTAGACATTACCCACGAGCTGGGCAGAGAAGCCATGATGTTCCTGGGTGACCACTGGATCGGCACCGAGCCCTTTATGGAAGAGTGGAAGACCATCGGTGTCGATGCTGTGGTCGGCTCCGTAGGCAACGGTTCCACCCTCCGCCTCATCTCCGACATTCCCGGTGTCAAGTATACCGAAGGTCGTTTCCTGCCCTATTTCTTCCCCGATACCTTCCACGAAGGTGGGGACCCTGTGAAGGAAGCCAAGGAGAACTGGGTCACCGCCCGTCGTGCCATTCTCCGCAAGCCCATTGACCGTATCGGCTACGGTGGCTATCTGAAGCTGGCACTGGAATTCCCCGAATTCATCGACTATGTAGAATCCGTCTGCAACGAGTTCCGTGAGCTGTACGAAAATATTAAGGGCACCACTCCCTACTGTGTCAAGACCGTTGCTGTCCTCAACTCCTGGGGCAAGATGCGCGCCTGGGGTTGCCACATGGTGCACCATGCCCTGTATCAGAAGCAGAACTACTCCTATGCCGGCATTATCGAGGCCCTGTCCGGTGCTCCCTTTGATGTGAAGTTCATTTCCTTCGACGATATCCGTAAGGATCCTTCTGTTCTGGATTCCATCGATGTTATCATCAATGTCGGTGACGGAGATACTGCCCACACCGGCGGTGCCGAATGGGAAGATGCAGTTATTTCTTCTGCAGTGCGTAAGTTTGTCCACAACGGCGGTGGCTTTATCGGTGTGGGTGAGCCTACCGGTCACCAGTATCAGGGTCACTATCTCCAGTTGGCCACTGTTTTGGGCGTGGAGAAGGAAACCGGCTTCACCCTGAACTACGACAAGTACAACTGGGATCCCAATCCCGATCACTTCATCCTGAAGGATGTAGCAGGTGAGGTTAATTTCGGCGAAGGAAAGAAGAGCATCTTCGCTTACGAAGGCACCAATATTCTGGTACAGAAGGACAAGGAAGTGCAGATGGCAACCAACACCTTCGGCTCCGGCCGCAGTGTGTACATTTCCGGTCTGCCCTACTCCTTCGAGAACAGCCGTGTTCTCTACCGTGCCATCCTGTGGGCGGCTCATGGAGAAGAGCTCCTCCACAAGTGGTTCTCCACCAACTACAATGTAGAAGTTCACGCTTTCGTTGCCAACGGCAAATACTGCGTGGTCAATAACACCTACGTTCCCCAGGATACAGTGGTCTACACCGACAAGGAGCACTTTGATCTCCATCTGGAGGCCAATGAGATCCGCTGGTACAATCTGTAAACAAGTTGTGGGGATAGGTCGCAATAGCGACTTATCCCCACAGGTGCTATAAAAATGGAGGTAACTCTGTGAAAATCGAAACATACATAGATGCATTGATTTCTTATGCCATGAATACAGCCTTGGCAGAGCCGGAGGATCATCGGGTTCTGCTGAACCGTATTTTGGATCTGCTCCAAAAGCATGATTACGAGCCATCTACGGAGCCCCGGCCGGAGAATTTAGAAGAAATTCTGGCAGGTCTTTTGGACTATGCGACAGAAAAGGGTCTGTGTGATGAGGGCATCACCGCAAGAGATCTCTTTGATACAAAGATCATGGGCATCCTGACTCCCATGCCCAGAGAGGTGATCCGCACCTTCCGGGAAAAGTATGCCGTCGATCCCATCTCCGCTACGGATTGGTATTACAAGTTCAGTTGCGACACCGATTACATCCGCCGCTACCGTATCAAAAAGGATATGCGCTGGACTTATGACAGCCCCTATGGGCAGCTGGATATTACCATCAATCTCAGCAAGCCGGAAAAGGATCCCAAAGCAATCGCGGCGGCAAAGGATGCCCCCCGGACCTCCTACCCCAAGTGTGTGCTGTGTGTGGAAAACGAAGGCTATGCCGGTCGGATGAATCACCCTCCCCGTGGCAACCACCGTATCGTACCTATTCGGATCTGTGATGCAGATTGGTGTCTGCAATACTCCCCCTATGTGTATTACAACGAGCATTGCATCGTTTTCAATCGCCAACACATTCCCATGAAGATCGACAAGTCCGCCTTTGAAAAGCTGTTGGATTTCGTAAAGCTCTTCCCCCATTACTTTGTAGGCTCCAATGCGGATCTCCCCATTGTAGGTGGGTCCATTTTGAGCCACGAGCATTTCCAGGGCGGTCACTATACCTTCGCCATGGAAAGGGCTCCCATTGAGACCGACCTTTCCTTTGTGGGCTTTGAAGATATTCACGCCGGTATTGTAAAGTGGCCCATGAGCGTCATCCGCTTGGTAGGAGAGGATCCCACTCGCGTTGCAGACCTTGCAGACAAGATCCTAAATAAATGGCGCGCCTACGCCGACGAAAGGGTCAATGTCATTCCCTTCTCTCAGGGACAGCCCCACAACACCATCACCCCCATTGCCCGTCGTCGAGGCAGTGCATACGAGCTGGATTTGGTTCTCCGTTGCAACATTACAAGTGAGGAACATCCCTTAGGTGTTTTCCACCCCCATGAGGAAAAGCACCACATCAAGAAGGAAAACATCGGCCTCATCGAAGTTATGGGTCTTGCTGTCCTTCCCGGCAGACTGCGAGAAGAGCTTTCCGCTTTGGCAGAAGCCGCCTGCACCGGAAGAGATATTTCCAATGATGAGGTACTGGGAAAACATGCCCCTTGGCTGGCAGAGCTGAAGGAGCAGTATACCTTTACAGAAGAAACTGCCATGGAGCTCCTCCTAAAGGAAACCGGCAAAGTATTTTCCGCCGTACTGGAGGATGCCGGTGTCTATAAGAACACCGAGGAAGGCAGAGCAGCATTCCTCCGCTTTGCCGAAGCGGTAAACGCAGACAATCCCTAATGCACCACCTTGTATACCGTAATTTGCTACTTTTTCCTGCTCTAAATATATAATGTGTACTGAACAACGCAAATGTCCTTGAAATCCAAGGCTTTCAGGACTGTTATGCGTTGTTCAAGTGCAAGGAGTTTTGCGGTTTTG
>JAZREB010000096.1:0-3417 GCA_045660585.1 Faecousia sp.
AATGCTTCGGATCTTATGTTGGAGATCGGTGTACCGGCTCTGAGAATCATCTCTCTCAGCTTCATGGCTGCAGGATACGGTATCGCATGTTCCTCCATGTTCCAGGCCCTTGGCCATGGCATGATGAGCCTTTACATGTCCGTTGTCCGTCAGCTGGTTGTATTACTCCCGGTTGCTCTTATCATGTCTAAGGTAGGCGGTCTAAATTATGTATGGATTGCATTTCCGGTTGCAGAGATCTCCTCTGTCATCCTTGCGACTGTATTCTTATCCAAGATCTACAAACAGAAAATTCAGCCGATGAAAAAACACGCAGAGGCATAAACACCAATGACAAACAGGTGTCTGACACATCCACAAGATGTACAGGCACCTGTTTTTTATTGTTTCAAATTGTTTTGGGCCGGATTGTCTAACAGCGCCCCGTCCTCGCCAAATCGAGAACCGTGACACGGACAATCCCATGTTCGTTCAAAACGATTCCACTTCAACCGACATCCCAGATGCGGACATCTGGGTTTTTGCAGGGTAACAAAATTCTTCATCGTATAAATTCCTTCGTTCAGCAGCATGAAAACCGTATGTTTGTTCCATGGTCTCTGCGGAGATACCATCGATGCATGAGGATTGTCTATTCCCACTATTAAATCTCGGATCACCATAGCCGCTGCCATGGCCCCCGTCATTCCCCATTTTTCAAATCCTGTGGCTACATACCAGCTTGGTTTCCACTTGGAGTATACCCCAATATAAGGAAGGGAATCCAATGTCATACAGTCTTGTGCTGACCAGCTTGCAACTTCCTCGTATTCCGGCCAAAACGCTGTCACCTCTCTGCGTAATGCGTCATAGGGATCTTCACACTGTTGTACACCGGTCCGATGACTCTTTCCACCAACAAGTATCACATCTCCTACACGACGAAACGACAAACCATCTTGATCAATCCCATAATACATTCCATGTTCCACTGCTGGCTGCGAAACTCGTACTGCTAAGACATAACTCCGCTCCTGATGCATTTTGGAGAAATAAAATCCCGGGACATTTACAAACGGAAAATGGGTGGCAAAAACAATCTTCTTTCCTTCAATCCTGCCATGTTCCGTAATGACTTGATTTCCTTTTACTTTCAGAACTCTCTCATGTTCATATATATCCAGTTCTCTTACAATTTCATTCAAAAATTCCAGCGGATGAAACTGAGCCTGATTTTCAAATTTTAAAGCCATCTTGACAGGAAACGGCAGCTCCGTCTCGTATTCAAGAGAAGCTTTAATGCCGGCCCTCTTTGCTTCGGTCCTTTCTCTCTCTAGATCCTTAACTCCACATTCTGTCTTCGTATACAAATAGGATGGACGACGCTGAAAGCCACACGTAATTCCATGTCCGCGAATGATCCTCTCAAATTCATCTATAGCTCTCTCATTCATTCTGCCAAACTTGCATGCCGTTTCCTCACCCAAAATAGCCGCAAGCTTCGAATAGATCAGTCCATGTTGAGACGTGATCTTAGCAGTCGTGTATTTTGTCTGACCACAGCATACTTCGTTCGCTTCTAATACGATCGACGGTATCCCCGATTCCTTTAATAAATAAGAACACAAAAGCCCCGCCATTCCTCCGCCAATGATCACAACTTCCGCTTTTGGGGGAAGTTCTTTTCTGTCCGCAAGAATCCGGGGCTTCTCGTCTGACCAAATGTATCTCATATTATCACCTCTGGTCATAGTGTATCCCAATATTTCATTTTCAATCTTTGTTGTTTTGACATTTGGTGAATGTCATGTTCTTTACGATTTTCACATATATTTAAAGATAAATATTTGTTTTTTTATTCCTAAAACTTGATCCATAGGAATATATCATTCCTTTGGATATTGGATAGATTTTCTCTCCAAACGTAAACTATCTGTAAAACAACACTTAGGAGAACAACCGTGCAGATTGATTACAATTCCCTGGGCTTACGTATAAAAGAAATCAGAAAGAACCAAGGGCTCACACAGGAGCAGCTTGCCGAACGTGCTGATCTATCAACGACACATATCAGCAACATTGAAAATGCAAAAAAGGTTCCAAGTCTGCAATCCATTGTTAGTATCGCAAATGCTTTGTCTATTACAGTAGATGCTCTCCTTTGCGACAGCATCGAGCAGTCCAAAGACATCTATAAATCAGAAGCTCAGATGATACTGGATAGCTGCACGATCAATGAAGTTCGTGTTCTGACAGAAACAATGAAGAATACACTCAGCTCGCTCAGAAAGCACTACAAACAATAACATCTCTCCATATTTCGAGGATTACTTAATGTATAAAAACAAATCCGAATCCGGACGCAACAATATATGCGGTGCCAAGATTCGTGCGATCCGTAAGGCATTGCCTCTAAAAACATCTCAGCGAAAGCTTGCTGAAATGCTCCAGATCGAAGGTCTGGATGTAGATAAAAATGCTGTCCAGCGCATGGAATCCGGTTCCCGTTTCATTACTGATATTGAATTAAAGATCATAGCAAAAGTTCTCAAAGTTTCCTATGACGAACTGTTAAGCTAGCGAATAGGATCATGACTGAAAGCTATATGCTGCACGCAGTCGTTCCTGATCCATGAAATCCAGATACTGGCAAAATCTGCGTTCATCTACCTTCCGAATCGGTTCTCCCGACTGCATTTTGAACGACAGAAACGCCGGAGGATGTTTTTCATCCCATAACTTTTTTCGCTCTTTTCCCAAAGAACTCTGCTCCGTTACGAGCATATCTTCCATGGAAACATTGAGCAGACGGCCGAGGATCAAGAGATTCTCCGTACTGGGTAATGCTCGGCCGTTCAGCCATTTATAGATTGCCTGCGGACTTTCAAGTTCCATCTCTTCTTGCACTTCCCGCACCGTAACACCGTGCCAGTTCATCAACTTTCGTAATCGTCTCCCTGTTTCCACCTTCGAAATCCTATACATACAAATCCCTCCAGTCAAACCAATTTCTCTCCATGTACCAATATCATACACGATATTTACCCAAATGTCATTGAACCGCCGGTTAAATTGTTACGCCTGTTTTTGAAACAATTCAGACAATTTATTTCTTATTTACCTTTTTCAAGCTTACCACAGCTTCTGTATGAGCAGTCATCGGGAACATATCTACTGCCCATGCTTCCTCTGCTTCGTACCCTTTCTTTTTGAACCACACAAGGTCCCTTGCTAATGTATCCGGACCACATGATACGTATACAACACGGCTCGGACCAAGGATTGCTACTGCATTGACAAACTCCTCTGTACTGCCGCTTCTCGGCGGATCCAGGAACACAACATCAGCCTTCGCTCCCTGAGAAGCCATCTGTACCATAAATTTTCCCGCATCATTATTGTAAAAACGAACATTGTTTACCTTGTTCATCTTTGCAT
>JAZREB010000097.1:0-1941 GCA_045660585.1 Faecousia sp.
ATAGTCTCTGTCCTAAACTTGTTCTCTTTCTCATGCGAATTGATTATAACAAGCTCTTCCCGGTTTTTCCACTCTTGCAAGGCAGAAGAAGATATCAGCTCATTGCCGGCTTACGTGCCTGCATATATAACATGAATTTCCGGTCTTTGGGTGCTGTTTTTGTAAAAATGTTGAATTTTCAATACTGCCAGCACCCAACATTTTCCTGAGCGTGGGTGCTAATTCGGGGAAAATGTTTGTTTTTCCATACCTCCAGCACCCAATAATTCCCCGAGTGTGGGTGTTAATTTTTGGAAATGAAGTGTACCCCTAACAGTAGAGTTTATGGTTGATTATTTCCCTTTCCTGTTCTTGGATCAGGCAGCACTGTAGTACTGGTAGGGTGTCAGGAAGTTGTTGGATTCGTGTGGCCGCAGGTAGGGATAAAAACTCCAGACATATTCATAGATGTCCTGTATGGCTTCGGCCCGGGTCTTGTACCGTGGCTGGAGCCATTCGGTTTTCATCTTACCCCAGAAGCTCTCCATCGGAGCATTGTCCCAACAGTCACCCTTCCGGCTCATACTACACACAAATCCATTTCCCTGCAACATTTTCTGGTATTCTTCACAGCAATAGGTGGATCCCCGGTCTGAGTGCAGGAGACAGCCTGGACCGCCACAGCCTCTTGCGAGAGCATCCCTCAGCGCATCCATGACCAGATACCGGTCGTTACGGATACTGATCGAAAGGCCTGCCGGCATTCGCCCGTACAGATCCAGGATCCCTGCCACATAAAGCTTTCCTTCGTCAGTGCTCACCTCTGTCGTGTCACTGACCATCTTCTGGTTTGGCTTTTGTGCTTCAAAGTTCCGGTCCAGACTGTTCTCTGCAACCGGATATCCATGGTCGGAATCCGTCGTGCAGAGAAACTTCTTTCTGGTTCTGGAAAACATATCGTTTTCCCGCATGAGCCGCTCGACCCGTTTATGATTGACCGGCTTTGTCCATTCCTTATTGATCAGCACGGTGATCTTCCTGCTCCCGTAAGATCCCCGTGACTGGCGGAAAAGTTCGAATATACGATCCCGTAACGAGATGTCTTCTTTTTCTTTCTCTGTCAGCGGCGCATTGTTCCGCCGGACCCATTTATAATAGCCGCTTTGCGAAACATGTAATACCTTGGCCATCCTGTCGATGCGAAACTCGTTCTGATGAACATACATGAAACCGAACTTCACCTGCGCCCTAGATCCGCCAGGAAGGCCGCGGCTTTTTTTAATATTTCAACTTCTTCCCTTAGTTCTGCGATTTCCTTCTCCAGCTGCAGCTCCCGGTCACTCTTTTTATCGGCGGAACTGATTTTGTTCTTTCCCAGGGCATTCTCGCCATACTCCTGATAGATCTGTTTCCATCGGATGACGGTGCTTTGGTATAAGCCGTACTTTTTCGCGATAAACCCTTCCATCCCCTGCATTTCTTCCCTGGATGCCTCCCTGGCAACCATGATCCGGAATGCCTTTGAATACTTCTTGGATCCCATGTGACGCACCTCCTTTAAATAGATTATAACACGCATTGTACTTCTCTACTTTTTTGGGTGCGCCTCATATCAATACCTTCAGCACCCAACATTTTCTCTTTTGTGGGTGCTAAATCGTAGAGAATGTTGGATTATCAATACCTATAGCACCCAATATTTCCTTATCTGTGGGTGCTAATTTGCAAAGAATGCCGGATCTTCCATACCCTTGCACCCAAAAGATCTGCAAAGATCTGCCGCGTGCTGTGACATGAAATTTTTCAGGCATAAAAAAGCGCCTCCCGAAGGAGGCCCCATTCGCATTATCTGTTAATGATCAATGCCAGGAGAACTCGCCGTTCTCATCCTCGTAGTAGTTGGATCCGGCATAGCCGCCCTGCTCTTCGTCGTCGTGCCAGGAGAATTCACCGTTCTCGTCC
>JAZREB010000098.1:0-8414 GCA_045660585.1 Faecousia sp.
ACGATGGCATCCATAATTATTCCTCTTCGGTGGTGTGGCGATGTCGGAGTCCGAAATAGATATCCGACAGGATCTTACTGACAAGGTCTTTTTCAAAGGTTAGGAAGCCGGTTGCGTGCATGGTAGCAATGCCGTGGACGCAGACCCACATTTCCGTATGCATTAAGGTGGCCAGTTCTTCAGAAATGCCGTTGGCTTTTTGGATCATCTCTACAGACATGCTGAAATCCGACCCCGTAGAGGAATTCAGAGACTTACGATGTTCCATAAACAGGAGCTTGAACAGTTCCTTTTCTTCCATGGCGAAACGGATATAAGCCATGCCCATGGCTTTATAGGGGGGATATTTGTCGCTGTCTATGTCCTGCTGTAAGAAGGTCAGATAGTGATCATAGGCACTGCGATAGATTTCCTCCTGGAGCTCCTCCATGTTCCGAAAGAGACTGAAAATGACCTTAGAGGACGAGTTCAGAGCCTGCCCAACGGAACGGGCAGTGACAGAAGAAGCGCCATCCTGCCGAACTATGTTCAAGGCTGTGGCAATGATTTGTTCTCTGGTAAATTTAAACTTGGGAGGCATAAAGATCCGTCCTTTCGAGATGGGTTTTAATAGGAAACATGTGATACGCAACATGTGTTTCTTATTATATATGCCACTGGGAAAAATGTCAAGAGAAAAAATTATTTCCCCTTTTCCCCGGGGTGAAAAATCATGGGATATCCCTACAACGACAGGGAATTGTCGTATTTCGGCATGGATCGGAAAAGGGTAGGCGATGGTGAGAGGGAAGTGGAGGCTTGATATGGGGCAAATGAGAATTTTTTGTGAATTTTCTATTGAAAACAGGGCGTAATTGTGGTATAAGTAAGAGTAGTCGACATAGAATGACAAATTATACGCTTTTTGTTTTTCAGAGGGATAAACACTTCTTCCTAAATTTGGCATTTGCACGATTTTCCTTTGTAATCTGTTAGCAAAGGGGGCTTTTTTCAACAGAATTCCGTTGAAAAAAGAGAGAGGATAATTTCATGAAACTTAAGAATATTCACGGCTTTGGGAACATTGCCGAATATGTGAAATATAAAATATCCGTCTACGAGGGCAAAGAGAAAAATTTTGAATCTCTCTTTGAAATGATGTTCGATGAGACCGATAACATCATGATCGAGACCACTGATGGCTATCGTATCAATCGGGTTACTTACGGAACGTTTAAAGAACGTATCCTATCTACCGTCCCGGCTGTTGCCGAGGCACTGGGAGAGATCCCTACAGGGAGTATCGTGGGACTGTATATGTCCAATAAACCGGAATGGCTGGTTGCTTTCTGGTCGATTTTAGCTTCGGGATACAGTCCTCTGCTTCTCAATACCCGCCTGCCTGACGAAGTCCTGGACGGAATTTTGAAAGAATATAATATCAAGGGCGTTATCAGCGACAGCTCCGTATTTCCCTCTGCGAGGACTATCCTGTGGGATTCCATTCCCGAAAGCCGAAAGAAGGCAGAGCCTCGCTCCTTCGGCAAGGAGGTTCTCTTCATGTCCTCCGGTACAACGGGACGCGCCAAGCTGTGCGCCTACACCGGGGAGAATTTCTACTACCAGATATTGGACAGCGCCAATATTGTAGAGACTTGTCCCGATATCGGTCGACATTATGAGGGGGAACTGAAACAGCTTGTGCTACTTCCTCTGTGTCATGTGTTTGGATTTATTGCGGTATATCTGTGGTTCGGGTTCTTCTCCCGTACCTTTGTATTCCCCAAGGATCTGGATCCTGCTACCATCCAACGCACGGTGAAAAAGCATAAGGTCACCCATATTTTTGCAGTGCCCATGGTCTGGGAGGCTGTCCACCGTGCCGCAAGGGCAAAGGTTCGTGCCCGTGGGGAGAAGACCTATGCCAAGTTCAACAAGGCCCTCCGCTGGGTCAATGGATTGGACTCCTTTGGGGGAGACTTTGCGGCTCGCAAGCTCCTTGGCGAGGTACGAGAAGGTCTGTTTGGGGACAGTATCATGTTCCTGATCAGCGGTGGCAGTCATATTGAACCTTGCGTTCTGGAATTCTTCAACGGTATCGGTTACCACCTTGCCAATGGCTACGGTATGACGGAGATCGGAATCACCTCTGTAGAGCGAGCCTCCCGTAAGAAGCTCCTGAATCTGGGCTCCATCGGTGCTCCTTTCTGCTGTACCGAATATTCTATCGGGGAAAACGGTCATCTTCTGGTTCGAGGCAAGACCCGTGCCTCTCGCATTTTGTTGGAGAGCAGGGAGATCATCACCTGTGATGAGGAATGGTTTGACACCGGGGATATGATGAGTTGCCGAGAGGGCAGGTATTATGCAGAGGGTCGCTCTGATGACCTCATTATTTGCGAGGACGGAGAGAATCTCAACCCCAACATTGCAGAGAGAGCCATTGCACTGCCCGGAGCAGACAAGATCTGTATTTTCAAGAATCACGAGAACCGTGCCTGTGTGGTGGTTTCCGTCCCCGGGTGCTTTGCAACGGAGCGTATTCTTGCCCTGTCTGAGACATTGTCGGAGAAATTGGCTACGGCAAAGCTGGACAGAGTTATTACCAATGTTTATTTCACCGGGGATGACCTTTTAGGACCCGGAGAATTCAAGTTATCCCGTCGGGACGTTGCAAGACGGATCCGTGATGGAGAATTGCGAGTCTTTTCTCCCGGGGATATCAAAGAGCGAGGCGAGGCCGTCTTTGAGGGCCTCGAAAAGGATATTGCCGCCCTCTTTGCCGAAGTTCTTGGCAAGGATGTGGCACAGATCCATCGAGACAGCCATTTCTTCCGCGACTTAGGCGGAACGAGTATGGATTATTATGCGTTACTGGGTCTGATCCGCGAACGACTGGGCGCACAAATAGAGGTCAGTAATGCCGGTAGTCTTGCTACTGTGGCAGAGTTCTATGACAGCCTGACCAAATAATCGGCACTGCGTACACGATCGGACAGAAAGAGAGGTAATCATGGTACAGTCATTAAACAAAAAATGGAAAGAATTTTTATTCGCTTTTTCGGGCTTTGGCCCTAATTTTCTGATGATCCTTATGGGATCCTATTTTTCCGATGCTTTAAATCCTTCTTCTCTGGAAATGGGTGAGCAGTTCCAGGCGATTATGCCCGGTGTTTGCTACATCCTCCCTGCACTGTTCCCCATTCTTTTTGCCATTGGCAAGATTTTCGACGGAATCATTGACATTCCCTTTGCCCATATAACCGACACCCTTTCTACCAAATGGGGTAGAAGACGTCCCGCGATTGCAGTTTGCTTCCTGCCCATGGTTATCAGCTATATTCTGTGCTGGATCCCTGTGGGTGGTCCGGATGCAAAGCTGTTTAATACCATTTGGGTCACGGTATTCAGCATGATTTTCTTCGCCTCTTATACCATGTGCCTCATTGCCTTCTACGGTTCTCTGTCCTCCGTTTGTACCGACGAGCCCCAGAGACTCCGTGTTTCCGGATACAAGTCCTTCTTCGATACCGTTACTTACTGTCTGGTTTACGCTCTTGTTCCCGTGATTCTTTCCGGTCTTGAGATCCAGATCAATACGCTGGTATTTGTTACCCTTCCTTCCATGGTTACTATGCTGATCCCCCTGTTCCTCATTAAGGAAGGGGAGAAGTACGGCTACCCCGAGAACGAAGGTCTCTCAGAAGAAAAGCTCACCTTGAAGGAGAGCTTATCCCTTACCTTCCGCAATCCTATTTTCCGTCGCTGGCTGTATGTAAACTGCTGTACCTTCTTCGGCCTGCAGATGTTCCTGTCTGCGATGAACGGCCTGATTATCGGCGCTATGGGTCTCAACGGCCTGCAGATGGCTATTCTGAACACCTGTGCATTCGGTCCCGTGCCGGTTATGCTGTATCTGTTCAATAAGGCAAAGGGTCGCTATGGCATCCGCCCTGTGTATCACAGCTGTCTGCTCCTCTTCGCAGTGGCGATCCTGTCCTTCTTCTTTGGCTCCCGTTATATTTGGGGAGACGGAAATCTGACCACCAAAATGGTCATCGGTATCTTGGGCGGTCTGTGCGGTAGCTGGGCCATCGGCGCTTTCTTCATGATGCCCTATCTGGCTCCTGCTCAGATTTCCGGCGTTGAGGAAAAGCTGACGGGCAAGAATCATTCTGCCATGTATTTTGCAGGCAATGCCGTTACCACCTCTATTGTAGGTGCGATTTCCGGCAACCTGGTTTACGAATATCTTAAGAATATTTTCCTTGCCAAGGGACAGGGCCTTGTATGGGCCGAAGCCGAGGGCGCTTATTCCGCATCGGAAATGGCATATTTCCGTTTCTTCGGCGAATATGGCAGTGCAGAGCAGGTTGCTTCCGCTGTCTTCAATTTCGGCAACCTTATGGTTCCCTTTATTGTGCTGATCACCTGTGTACTTGGTTTCTTCCTGGCGTTCAAGATGCCCCGGGATTTCAATGCCTCCACTTTGGCAAAGGCTCTTAAGGAAGTGGATCCCTCTCTGGATATCTCCGCCTACGAGAATCTGAAGGAGAAGCAGGAACGCAGTGAGATCATCTTTGTGCAGATCGGTCTGACGATCCTTTCCGGATTCCTCTTCGGTTTGATCTGGGTGGGTATTCTCCTGCGCTCTGTGAAGAGTTTTTCCAAGAAATTCCCCATGGTGCCGGCATATATCCTGTCCTGCTTCGTGCCCTTTGTGCAGATCGTTTATCTCCTGCGGGTACGGAAAGAGCTTCTTGCTCTTGCAGAAGAACGGGGCCTTACTGTAAAGATTCCCATGGCAGTGCTGATCCTCTCTGCACTGGTATCTCCTGTTATGTTTACCAACATTATCGGTCTGTCTGTCCTGCAGAACGGGATGAACAAGATCTATGCTTTTGAGGATCAGTAAACTATGATCTATTGTCTCTTCCAATGGTATGTAAAACTGACGGGGTTCCTGCCACAACTGCTTATCTTCCGCACCAAGACAAGTTACGAGGATAAGTCGGTTCAGGGTAGAGCCATAAAGGGGAAAGCCATTGTGGTATCCAACCACAGAGCACTGCTGGACTTCGGCGTGCTGATGTTTACATTCCCCTTTAGAACGCTTCGCTGTGCGGCGGCAGAGCTCCTGTATCACAAGAATTTCTTTATGACTGCCCTCATTACTCTCCTGGGCTGTGTTCGGGTAGAACGGGATCAGTGTGATTTTTCGTTCCTGGATCGACTGCGGTCGGTGCTGGATAAGGGCGGTGTGGTGGAAATTTTCCCCGAATCTCGTCTGCCGAGTCAAGAAGGGGATACCTGTCCTCTTCCCTTTAAACCCAGCTATGTCTATTTAGCCTTGGAGTCGGGGGCGCCCATCATCCCCGTATACCACAACGGATGTGCGTTCCGCAAAGAGAGGTTGCAGGTCGTCATCGGCAAGCCCATCGATGTGCTGTCCCTCTATGACAGCACCCTATCCGAGAAAGAAAATGCAGAAAAAATCAACCATTATGTAAGGAGTAAAATCATTGAACTCAGTAAAACCGTGCCCTCCCCCTTCCCCTTCGGCGAAAACGAAGAAAAAGAAGGGTAAATATCGTCCCTTTTACAATTTTTTCTATGATTTTGTTCTGGCTACAGGGGCAATCCCCGCGCTACTGTGGCTACGGCCGAAGATCCACTATCCCTTCGGCAAGCCCAATAAAAAAGGTGCCCTTTTGGTACTGGCCAATCATGGCACTTTTATAGATCCCATTATTGTGCACATGGTGTTCCCGTTCCGTCGGCTGAACAGTATTGCGACCAAGGATCTGTTTGATACTCCTCTCAAAAATCGCATGTTTACCATGATGCATTGTATAAAGATCGACAAGGATAACTTCTCTCTTGCATCCTTTCACGAGATCGTAAAACGCTTAGATGAGAAGAAACTTGTCCTTATTTTCCCGGAAGGGCAGGTACATTTGCAGAGCGGGAACGATATTATGGCCTTTAAATCCGGCATTATTCTCATGGCGCATAAGTCCGGGGCTCCTGTTGTTCCCGTGTATGTTGTGGAGAGGAAAAAATGGTATCGCCGGCAACATATTGTTGTGGGACAGAATGTGGATATCAAGTCGCAACTGGGACGGATCCCCACAGTGGATGCCATTAACGCCGCAAGCGAATCCCTGCGTGAACGGGAAGTAGAGCTCCGAACTTATTACGAAAATCGGTATCATACGGGGGTATGATATAGCCCTTTCCTTTCTCGTAGGGTACTTTGCCCTACGGGATTCGGCATATCCCATTGCATAGAATCTATTGCGAAGAAAATACTAAACGAAAGGATCAGACAATTGTATGAACGAAAAGTTTAAGAAGTATACCGACGAAGAAACCTTCAGTAAGATCGTAAATTTCCCCTCCATTACCGCTATGTGGGAGGATCGGGCGGCAACCTATGCAGATAACATTGCCATTGTAGACCGTGAGGAATATTCCTATTCCCGTCTCAATGCAGATGTCGGTGCTTTCCGCACTGTTTTGAAGGAAAACGGCGCAGTGCCCGGCTCCCTGATCGGTATTTTCTGCCCCAATTCCTACGGCTTTGTAAAGGCTTATTTGGCAGCTACCACCTTCGGTGTACCTGCTGTGCTTATGCCTGCTCATCTGGACGAAATGTCCGTATTCGGCATTGCCTCTAAGTTCGGCATGAAGGCCGTAGTTTATGACGAGGCTCTGGAAGCCAAGGTTGCTGTCCTGCGAGAGAAGAATCCCGGTGTAGCACTGATCCCTTCTTCTGCTACATCCGAGGTAGCCACTCCCTCTATTCCCGTTCCCTCCGAAACGCCTGCGGCCATTCTCTTCACCGGCGGTACTACCGGCAAGAGCAAGGGTGCAAAGCTGAGCCATAAGGCTGTTCTTGCAGGCACCATGAACGGTTGCTACGGTGTCCGTGAGGTGTTCTGTCAGAGATATCTACTGGTGCTCCCTCTGACCCACGTATTTGGTCTGATCCGTAACCTTATGACCGCTCTGTATACGGGCAGTGCCTTGTACATTTGCCGTAACAACAAGGATATGTTCCGTGACGTGGCTGTATTTAAGCCCACCATTATGATCCTGGTGCCTGCTCTGGCAGAGATGGCGCTGAACCTTTCCAGACAGTTCGGCAGAAATATGTGGGGTCCCGATCTGAAGACCATCATCTGCGGTGCCGCTCCTGTAGCGCCCTATCTGGTTAAGGAATATCACAAGCTGGGTATCGCGCTTCTCCCCGGTTACGGTCTGACAGAGTCTGCCAACCTGGTTAGTGGCAATCCTGAAGCTCTGGCAAAGCCCGAGTCTGTTGGCCTGATCTATGACGGCATGGATTATAAGATCGTTGACGGCGAGCTGTGGCTCCGTGGCATCAATATGATGGACGGCTATGTAACCCCCGAGGATAACGCCATTGCCTATGAGGACGGATATTTTAAGACCGGTGACCTGGTTCGCATTGACGAAGAGGGTTATCTGTACATTACCGGCAGAATCAAGGAGATCATTGTTCTTTCCAGTGGTGAGAATGTATCCCCTGCAGAGCTTGAGGTTAAATTCTGCGGTATTGATGTTATTTCCGATTGCCTGGTTTATGATGAGGATGGAAAGAGACTGGTTCTGGAAGTTCTGCCCCGTATGACCAGAGTGAAGGAACTGGGCATCGAGGATCTCTACGGATACCTTAAGACCGAGGTAGACAAGATCAACCATACTCTGCCTGCCTTTGAACAAATTTCAAAAATTATCATCCGTGATACGGATTTCGTCCGTACCCCTGCGATGAAGATTGCGAGGAACTTAAATGGCAATGTCAAGAAGTGAGATCAGCGCAAAGCTCGCTGACGTAATGCGTTTAACCATGCCCGACGTGAATTTCGATCCTTCCGCAATGAGGGACGATATGAAATTGGTAGGAGATCTTGGATTGTCCTCCGTAGGCGTGTTATACGTGGTTATTGCTATTGAAGAATTTTTTAACATCCGCTTTGGTGATGTAGGCTTTGCCGATTTTGAGACCCTTGGGGATGTGATCAACTATATTGAGGAAAAAGTTAACGAATGAAATGGGTCATTAAAGAGCCGAAACGGGGAGATATGATCCGCGTTGGGCTCGGTAGCATCTATCATTTCGGTATCTTTGTATCGGAGGAAGAGGTCATCCAATTTGGTCTGGCTCCCACAGCCCGAACCATGGTTCCCAACAGTGAGGTAGAGGTGATCGCCTCCGATATCGATACTTTCCTGGCAGGGGGCTTTTTGGAGGTTTGTGAATTTGACCGTAGGGAACGGAAAAAACACCGCAAGCCGGAAGCTGTCGTAGAATGTGCTCGGAAACGCTTGGGGGAGAGGGGATACCATATTCTCCACAACAATTGCGAGCACTTTGCCAACGAATGCCTCTCCGGGGAGCATATCAG
>JAZREB010000099.1:0-2465 GCA_045660585.1 Faecousia sp.
CAGAGCAGTCTGGAGGAGGTGGGTTGCGGTATGAGCACGACGGATAGCCTTCCGGCGGTCATCGTCGTAGGTAGCGGTGACAGTCTGGCCAACCTTTACGCTACCTGCAAGAACCTTGCCGTAGTGCATATACTTGCCGCCCTTGTTCTTCTGGACGTCGTGTACCTTAAATACGGACTCACCCCAGGTGATCTCGCCGTGGTCGGCAACCTGACCGCCCATTTCAGCATACATAGTGGTCTGATCTAAAACGATGATAGCCTCTACGCCTTCGCCGATCTCATCACGGAACTCTTCTTCTGCTACGATAGCCAGAACCTTGGCTTCACAGCTCTTTGCATCATAGCCCAGGAACTCGGTGGAGGGCATATCCTGACCGAAATCGATGCCTGCCCAGCCCAGGTCGCCCAGAGCCTTTCTGGCTTCACGAGCGCGAACCTTCTGTTCCTGCATGTAGGCCTTGAATCCGGCTTCGTCAACAGTGAGACCCTCTTCCTTAGCCATCTCGATGGTCAGGTCAATGGGGAAGCCGTAGGTGTCATAGAGCTTAAATGCAGCTTCGCCGTTAAATACGGTCTCGCTCTTTGCCTTATGCTCAGAGAGCATCTCTGCAAAGATACGCATGCCACCGTCGATGGTCTTGGCGAAGTTCTCTTCTTCTACACGGACAACACGGGTGATATACTCTGCTCTCTCACGGAGGTAGGGATAGTGACCCTCGTTCTCACGGATAACGGTCTCAACCACTTCGCAGAGGAAGGGCTTGTTAACGCCCAGGAGCTTACCGTGACGAGCAGCACGGCGGAGGAGACGGCGCAGAACATATCCGCGACCCTCGTTGGAGGGCAGAACGCCGTCAGCGATCATAAAGGTAGAAGAACGGATGTGGTCGGTGATAACACGGAGAGAAACATCCTTTTCCTTGCTCTGGCCATAGCTTGCGCCGGTAAGCTCGGTGACCTTGTTGGTGATATTCATAACAGTGTCAACATCGAACAGGGAGTAAACATCCTGGCAAGCAACAGCCAGACGTTCCAAACCCATGCCGGTGTCGATGTTCTTCTGGGCAAGCTCGGTGTAGTTGCCCTGTCCGTCATTGTCGAACTGGGAGAAAACGTTGTTCCAAACTTCCATATAGCGGTCGCAGTCGCAACCTACGGTGCACTCGGGCTTACCGCAACCGTACTTTTCCCCACGGTCAAAATAGACCTCGGAGCAAGGGCCGCAGGGGCCGGAGCCGTGCTCCCAGAAGTTGTCGGACTTACCGAAGCGGAAGATACGGTCTGCAGAAATACCCATATCCTTATTCCAAATCTCGAAAGCCTCTTCGTCGTTTTCATAAATAGAGGGATACAGACGATCTGCCTCGATACCGCAGACCTCGGTGAGGAATTCCCAGCACCATGCGATTGCTTCCTTCTTGAAGTAGTCGCCGAAGGAGAAGTTGCCCAGCATTTCAAAATAGGTGCCGTGACGTGCGGTATGGCCGATATTGTCGATATCGCCGGTACGGATGCACTTCTGGCAGGTGCAGACTCGACGACTGGGAGGGGTAGCCTCACCCTTGAAGTAGGGCTTCATGGGCGCCATGCCGGAGTTGATCAGCAGAAGGGATGCATCGTTCTGGGGGATCAGGGAGAAGCTGGGCAGCCGCAGATGTCCTTTGCTCTCAAAGAAGGACAGGAACATTTCGCGGAGCTCATTTACGCCGTACTTTTTGTTTGCCATAGTAAAAACCTCCAATAGAATATCTAAAATAATTTATAAACTGTTTTATAGGGGGTATAAAAACAAAAAACTCGCCCCCTATCCATAGGGGCGAGACATTCTCGCGGTACCACCCTAATTTGTCCCCACAAAAATGCAGGGGCCTCTTTCCGATCCGTATCGGGGATCTGCCGTCCCGTTCCTCACGGGCCCCTCGGAAGTGGCGGGCTTTGCTCCGAACCGCAGGGCTTCCACCGTCCCCTGCTCTCTAAAGGTCATGTGCATAGCTTGGCTCCGTCATCGGGTTATATCTATACTCCGTGTAATTGTAACAGATTCTATTTCCTTTGTCAATCCCCCATTTTGCAAAATAAGGGGGCTTATTCTGCACTTTCACCCCCTATACTTTTGGAACCATCTCTGCTATACTATAGTCATAATAACGGAGGGCATTCGATCCATGCTGTCCTATGATTGAAAGGAACGATAAAAATGAACTGTCCCAAATGCGGAAAAGAAATGGAACCCGGATACTTGCAGAGTGATATGAACGTGGGTATCACTTGGGTCAAAAAGCCCCTGCCCTTGGGACTTGGTTGGTTTGGAAAAGAGTCTATCACCGTTTCCGACGATACTGCTACCCCCTATCTGTCCACCGTCCCTACGCACATCTGCAAATCCTGCAAGATATTCCTTGGGGAATACAGTAGCAAAATTTGACAAATCACAGTTTATCGCTCAGTTTGAAGTTTGCACAG
>JAZREB010000100.1:0-2989 GCA_045660585.1 Faecousia sp.
GTCCCCTGTGATTTTTGGGTCACAGGGGACGTTGGTGTTTTTATTTGCCCACGTAGGCACAGGCGGAGTCGCCGTAGCACATCATTCGCTCTACCAGCTCTCCCAGATAGGGGATGGTAGTGTCTGTCTGCTTGGCATAAGCATAGGACTCTACGCTGTAGCGGACGCTGTTGCTCACTTGCTCTCCGTGGCGGTAGGCGGTAATGTACAGTGGCTCACTGAGCTGGGCTGCATTGAGACTACGGAAATGGACGTAGGTGCCGTCTGCTCTGTAGTCAAAGTCCTTCTCTTCCACCACATAGACCCGATCCTCCAGAGTGATCCGAATCTCCAGATCCTCGTAGGTATCGGCGGCGATCTTAAAGCGGACTGCTACAGACTCCCGAAGGTCAAGGCCTGCGCCCTTCCACGCTACTTCGGGATTCTCAATGACCCGGTAGTTCTGATCTCGCAGGTTTACAAGATCCCGATCCAATTCGGTGCCCAGTGCCAACTGCTCTTCTGTCAGTCTTGCAGTGCAGAGGCTGTCTGTGCGGTAGCCCACATACTCCTGGCTCTTTGCACCGTAGAGGAGCAGGTCAACCAAGAGTGTTCGGAGGGTAGCATAGCCGTCTACTCCTACGGTCTTGCCCAACATGTTGTAGCAGTAGTCTGCTACGGAATAATCCTTGCCGGCAGTTGCATAAACCGTACCATTATAGGTTGCATAGAGAGTAGCATTTACGGTGTCTCCAATGCGGTGGGGTGCAATGTTCCGATAGGCGAAGGTATACATACCGTTCTCTACGGTGTATTCCCTTATCACCCGTTCTTTTCCATCATCCACAACAACCACATAGGGATCGGTGTAGCCCAATTCCGTAAAGAAGCTCTCCCTGACCTTGTAATAAATGGACAGGTCGGAGTGGAGGACTACGGAAGCACCGGCAAAGGCGATGGGTGTAACGCCGGGAGTAACCTTTTCTTCCAGCACGGTTCCGCAACGGGTACAGCGGAGCTGCTCAAGGCCCTCCTGTCCGATCCCCCCATGGCTGACAGTCTGCCAAGAGCCGGGGATGTGCTCACCGTCGCAGATATTGTACATCTCCTTAAGAGCCAGTTCCACCTCTTCCTTCAGTTCCCCCGTAACCACGAATCGGACGAATGTATCTTCAGGCAGCTCGACCTCATTCCCCTTTGTAACGGGTTTTACGCCGTCTGCGCCGGGATCCTTTATGGTAACCGCCTGCCTGAAGCCCACACGGACATCGGTAATAGACAGGACATTTCTTGCAGAGTTATCTGTGGTTCCTGTGCTCTCTATTTTTTCCGCCGGGTTAGCGATGATGATGGTTGCTCTGTAGCAACGCTTTCCGTCAACGGTGGTGGAGGTAAAGATGTCGTCATCCAGATAGAGGCTGTAATACTGGTGAGAAGGTCCAAGGATCACCCGATCATAGGCCTGCTCGATCAGACGTTCTCTTGTTTTTATGTCGTCGCTGTCCCAACCCCAGACCTTGACATCCAGCTTGGCAGAGTCTGCAGTAATGGTCTTGGCACCAATGTCAATACGGTTGGGGATCTTGCTGGAAAAGACCAGCATTTTGAAGGCTACCAACTGTTGGGGGCCTAAGTAGGTCTCGTTATTGGGGCCGATCTTCTTGTAGGTCACGATATCGGAGGTCAGGTGCTTTTCTACCTTGCCTACCAAATCGGGATCTGTCACATCCTCCCCGGTGGTGGGATTGATGACCTCTTCCACAGTGGAATAATCCACAAAGACGGCACCGTCTTGGATCAACCCTCCGCCTGTGTACTGCTCTGTAGTTAGGAGGATGTCACGGACTTCCTTCACAACAGGGTGTCCCTCGATATCTGCCAAGTAGGCGGCATAGGCAACAGCACTGTTGGAGCCCGCTGCAGCACTGCTTCCCTGAGATACGTCAATGGGATCATAGATCCGAACGGCATCGAAGAAGAAATCATTGTCTCGGTTCAAGAACTCGTAGATAGATTCTACCTTATTATTTACCATGACGGTAACATTGTAGGTGCCATAGGGAAGATCATGCTTGGAATATACGGGAATCTGATACAGTTCCAGTTCGCCCTTCAGGTTTACGGTAGTTCCGACTACTCGGTTTCCCTGTGCATCATTGACCTCTACACGGATGGTAGCCTGATCCTCACCCGTACGGCTGATAAGATCGAAGCCTGTACCGGTGAAGGAGAAACGGGTTTCTGTATACTTAGCCGGATTGGGGTTCGAATCCAAGCGGACACCGTTACCCTCGGTAAAGAGGCTGTTACCGTGGGAATAGAGGCTGTTTGTATCGTAGGAGCTGTCGTAGCCGTAGGTGTAGGGTGCTCCCTCACCGGGTCCGACATAGATGTAGTCGATCTCTACGAGACCCTCTCCTTTGTAGTTGACAATATTCTGGAACCGTAAGCCCAGATTGGTAACCATAGCCAGATCCCGGAAGGCCTGATTGGTGGGGATGGATACGGTGATATAGCCCTCCTGCAAGGTGTAGAATTTCCGCATAATGACAATATCATTGTAGAACACATAGTTGCCGGCAGTATCGTAGCCGCCGAAGAGGAATACTACATTGGGCTCTCTGCCGGGCCCCTGTTCGCAGTTAGATACACGGAAACGAACCTGCACCACATCTGCATTTTCCGGGCGGTATCGGAGGGTTTTCCGTTCCGCAGACATGCTGTACAGGCCATAGCGATCGGTGGTAATGAGATAGGGACCGTAGATCCAATCCTCTTCTTCTGTGCCTGTATGGCCGGCTCCTACGCCTAAATTCAGGGTGCCTTTTTTGTTATTGATGGTGTAGTCATGGTAGGAACCGTTCATCTCACTGCTTGTGACCCAATGACCGATACCCTTATCCCCATTGCCGTAGGTATAAGCATCGTCGTAGTTCCATCCGCCGTAGACATAGGAACCATAACGGGCACGGTCTTCTTCCTCATTGTCGAAGCCGAAGAACAGACTTTC
>JAZREB010000101.1:0-3562 GCA_045660585.1 Faecousia sp.
AGGAACAAAATAAGGAATCTCAGAGATCTTATTGTATACGATAGCGGCAGGCTCATCAGTCATCTGGCAACCATCGGGGCCATAGCACTTAATGCCGTTATAAGCGCCTGCATTATGGCTGGCAGAAACTACGATACCACAGCCACAGCCAAGCTGACGGACAGCATAGGAGAGCATGGGAGTCGGTGCAAGCTCATGATATACATATACATGGATACCACGCTCTGCAAGTGCGCAAGCGCAGAGTTCTGCATAACGACGGGAATTATGACGGGAATCGTAACCGATGGCACATTTCTGAGGAAGGTCGGTTGTGCATAACCATGCGGCAAGACCCTGTGCGGTGCGGCGAACGGTATAATCGTTGAGACGATTGGTACCCAGACCCATAATGCCACGAATACCTGCGGTACCGAACTGAAGTTCTGCACCAAAGGCGCCCTTACGGTCGTCATCAGCGGTCATAGCAAGAAGCTGTTCCTTCTCTTCTGCAGTAAGAAGGGGTTCCTTGCACCAGAGTTCATATCTCTGCAAATAATCCATAGTGTCCTCCTAATGTTAGTATAAAAATAGAGCAAATAAAAATTAGAGCGATTTCTGTGAAAAACAGGTCAATTACTGTAAAATTGACCTGTTTTAACAATTAGATTTCGTCAATGATGGGAGAAGGTGCCTTGTTACCGGCAGAGCCACCCTTAATTGCACGGAACTGTGCACGGGTGTTACGTACATCGCCCAGAGCCTGAGCGATGGTCTCTTCGGTAGCCTTGAGGGAGTCATCCATAAACTGGATAGCAGCCTTGTTGACCTCTGCGGCCTTGAGCTGGGCAGAGCGAACCATCTCGTTAGCTCTTTCCTTCGCTTCGCGGTAGATCTCGGTCTCGGAAACCAGACGTCTTGCCTTTTCTGCGGCATCCTTCTGGATCTGCTCAGCCTTACGCTTAGCGGCGGTAACCAACTCAGCGTTGGATTCCAGCATAATGCGAGCCTGCTTCAGTTCACCGGGGAGACGCTCGGACAGTTCGTCCAGAAGATTCAGGATCTGGTTCTTGTCCAAAATAACCTTATCCTTATTAAAGCTGCTGGTCTTTGCCCCATCTACCAGATCGTAGATTTGGCTGATTGTTTCTTCAAAATACTTGTCGTTCATGGATTACCTCCTTAATTTTCCCCATATAGCCATTGTATTTATGTAGGCTATATGCTGTTGTATATGGTGTGTATTATTCTGTAGGTTCTTCTTTGCGGTAGAGCCTGATGAGAGTTTTGCCGTATTGATAGTCTTTCGATGGGACTAAGCCATGAAATTCCGTGGAAAGTTCCTTTCCAACAGGTCTTTCTGCAACTATTATACCACCTTCTGCCAAAATGTCAATTTCAGATATGGATTTTATTGCATTTTCTAAATATTTTTCTCCATATGGGGGGTCTAAAAAGATCAAGCGGAATTTTTTCTTGCATCTTGACAGGTAAGAGAGATAATCACAGCATAGGATCTGCGCCTTATCCTCTAAATGGGTGCGCTTTAAATTGTCACGGATAACCGCAATGGCATCCCGTCCCTGATCCACGAAAACCGCAGATTTTGCACCACGGCTGAGAGCCTCGATCCCCAATTGGCCGGAGCCGGCAAAGAGGTCTAAAACATCACCTGCGATTTCATATTGGATCATATTAAATAGGGCCTGTTTGACTTTATCCCCTGTCGGTCTGGTGCTTAGACCATCCGGGGCTTTGAGATTTGTGCCACGTGCGGTGCCGGTGATTACTCGCATTGGGCTTCCTCCTCTCTGTGGAAATAGTCGTATACCGACTTGGCGGCATTGGCAGGAAGGATCTGCTCCAATGCAGAGATATCCGCCTTTCGGATGGCGGAAATGGATTTAAAATGCCTCAAAAGTTGGTTGCGGCGTTTTTCTCCGATGCCGGGGATCTTATCTAAAGAGGATCGGCTCATGTTCTTACTACGCAGATCTCTTTGATACGTGATAGCAAATCGGTGTGTCTCTTCCTGGATCCGACCGATGAGAGAAAATACAGCGGGATTGCTTTGGATCCCGATCTCCATCCCCTCCGGGGTAACGAGAGCTCTGGTGCGGTGTCGATCATCTTTTACCATGCCGTAGATGGGAATCTCGATCCCCATAGTCTGCAATGCATCCTTAACGACGTTAGCATGTACTGCACCACCGTCAATAAGGAGAGCATCCGGCTTTTCGGAAAAGCCCTTGTCTCCGTCTAAATACCGGCAGAAACGTCGGCATAGAACCTGTCTCATGGAGCCGTAATCGTCCTGATCCTCCAGTCCCCGGATCTTGAATCGTTTATAATCGGATTTTTTCGGTTTTCCGTCCGTGAAAACCGTCATGGAGGCCACGATATCCGTACCTGCTAAATTGGAAATATCATAGGCCTCTAACCGTCTGAGGCTATGAGAGAGTCCCAACATGGATTGCAGTAGCTTTAGGGTGCCGGATAACCGTTCCCCTTCTAAGGTTCTGCGTTCTGCTTCCTCGGCGGCATTCTTTTCCGCAAGGGCAAGAAGCTGTTTCTTGTCTCCGCGCTTGGGATTGAGGATCTTTGTCCTTGCGCCGAATTTTTCATAGAGAAGATCGGAAAACACTTCTCCGTCCTCTAACTCTATGGGAAGTAAGATCATCTTGGGAATAGGATTCCCGGATAAATAGTATTGTTTCAAAAGAGAGGATATGGCCTCGGCAGGATCTTCGCCCATCGGCAGGATCTCGTAATCCTTATCCATAAGATTTCCGCCTACATAGTGCAAAACCGCAAAACAGGACTTAGCCTCTGTGGAGAACCATCCGATCACATCCGTATCCGTAGGATTACCGGCAGTGACAAGCTGTTTATTATTCAAGGATTCGATGGCTCTGAGACGATCTCGCAAAGAGGCGGCGGTTTCAAACTGTAGATTCTCTGCCGCTTCCTCCATCTGACTTCTCAATTCCTTGATCAAGGAGGCGCCCTTCCCCTCTAAGAGAGAGATTCCCTGTAGGATACGAGTACGATACTCTTCCTTTGTCAAGGAATCTCGGCACCACCCCTCGCACTGACCCATCTGAAAATTCAGGCAGGGTCTGTCCTTCCCTATATCAGCAGGGAATTTCTTGTGGCAGGTCGGCAGGCGGAACAGAGAATAAATGGTACGAACCACCTGATTGGATCTCCCTCGGGAGCCGTAGGGGCCAAAATACTTGGCTCCGTCATCCATTGGCTTATTGGAAAGGGTCACAGAGGGATAGTCCTCCCGTAGATCGATCCGCAAGTAAGGATATCCCTTGTCATCCTTTAGGAGAATATTATATTTGGGCTGATAATGTTTAATCAGGGAACATTCCAGAATCAGGGCTTCAAACTCCGAAGCGGCGGCAATGGTCTCAAAGTGGTCAACCTGAGATACCATTTTACGCGTTTTTGGTGAATGAGAAGCTGTGTCCTGAAAATACTGCGTTACGCGATTTTTCAGTTTCTTCGCCTTTCCTACATAGATGACGATATCCTCTGCATTTTTCATGAGATAGACACCGGGCTCCAAGGGCAG
>JAZREB010000102.1:0-5391 GCA_045660585.1 Faecousia sp.
GCACAGCCCTTAGGCTACCTTATTATGGAGGGCAACCTGATCCAGACCGGTAACGGTAATGCACAGGAGCCCTATTTCGCAGTTCTGAAGGACGGCACCTATGTCATCCGTGACTACGGCACCGACCATTCCGACGTTCTGGAAGCGGTTTCCGGCCCCTTCTATCTGGTCAAGGACGGCGTGAACGTTGCCGATCCCAACAATCAGGATCTTATGCCCCGTAACTCCATCGGTGTTAAGGCTGACGGCTCCGTAATGACCATGCTCATTGACGGCAGACAGGCTCCCTATTCCGTAGGTATGACCCTGTACGATATGGGCGAGATTCTCCGTGACGCAGGTTGCGTCAACGCTATCTACTTAGACGGTGGCGGATCTGCTACTTATGCAACTGTCCGTGAGGGTACCGATACACTGGAAGTACGGAACTCTCCCTCCGACGGCCCGGAGCGTACCGTTGCTTCTGCTCTGCTGTGGGTCTCCACTGCAGTGTCCGACGGCAATTTTGACCACGCTTCTATCAGCCCCAACAACCGTGTTTACACCCCCGGCAGCTCCGTAGAGTTCACTGCTCTGGGCGTTGATGCCGCAGGTGGCGCCGCTGAGCTCCCCACAGGGCTGAGCTGGAATGTGAACGCCGAGGCAGGCACCATCTCTTCCGAGGGTCTGTTCACTGCGAAGGAAGGCTTTGTCGGCGAGGTTGCTGTGGAACTGAAGAACGGCGCTAAGACCGTTGGCACCACCAAGATCGTGATTGCAGACATCGACGATGTGTACTTTACCGGCGAGTCCATTTCTCTGGACTTTAATGCAGACTCCGATCTGGGTCTCAATGCAAAGTATGCAGGCCGTGGCATTAACTACAAGGTAGGCGACTTCACTTGGACCATCGAGTCTAAGACCGAAGGCGTATCTAACGAAGAAGTCGGCACCATGAACGGCAATATCTTCCACAGCGGTAACTTTGACGGCACCGTTATGGCAGATGTCACTGTCAGCTATGAAAAGCTGGACGGCACCGTTCTCTCCGACACCATCCATGTAGAGATCGGCAAGATGCCCATTATCTATCAGGACTTTGAGCCCGATGAGAATGGTCAGCTCACTGCCGCCCACTTCCACGAGGGTAAGAACACCTATCACTACGCAGGCAGTCCCTACGGCGACGGCTATTACGGCAGCTATCCCGAACTGGAAGTTATCACTTCCGGCACCTATTCCGGTAGCCCCGTCTATACCAAGCTCACTGCTCCCTATCAGTTCACCGGCAACTATGATAGCGCTGTTCCCGCTGCACCTATTTTCCGTGCAAACGGCTACACCTACTACCTGTGGCCCAACAACTCCATTACCGCTTATATGGCAGGCGGTCTTCGTACCGCAAGCCGTGCTGACGGCGCTCCCGTCCGTGGCGGTGACTATTCTCTGGAGCTGAACTACGACTATTCTTCCTTCGACAATAGCTCCAACTCCAATTTCTATGTCCGCTACTGTGGCGAGGAGATCCCCGTAGAGGGCTATCCCACTGAGGTTGGTGTATGGGTCTATGCGCCCGAAGGCACCCCCGCATATAAGGTCTATGTTGACGTAGCGGTTTGGAACGGCTCCGGCTATTCCACCAAGAACATCCCCCTGCTCAATGCTTCCGACGGAGCAAACTCCACCAGCATTAACTGGACAGGCTGGATGTACTGCTATGCAGATCTGACTCCTTACCATTCTATGATTTCTGCGGAGCATCCCATGATGATCCGTCAGGGCGAAGGCCTGCTGTGGCTCAGCTATCAGCCTGCCGCAGGTGAGGGTCGTTTCAACGGCACCCTGTATTTTGATGACATGCGTTTCGTCTACGGTACCAATCTGGACGATCTGGTTAACCCCGTCATCGATGCTGTTACCATTAACGGCACCGAGCTGGCTACCGACGGTTCCACCGTTATCACCACTGATTCCGTAGAACTGGAAGCTCTCTTCCACGATCCCGAGAGCCAGAACCGCACCGGTGTAGATGCTTCCGCAACGGTCATCTTCATCGACGGCAAGAACATCGCCTGTGACGGCGACGACAGTAAGGCTATGACCCGTACCTCTCTGGGTAACGGTATCCATACCGTGACCGTACAGGTTTCCGACGGCGACGGCAACGTAGTTTCTACCACCCGTCAGTTCGAGGTCAAGGCAGAAGGTGCTACCAATACCTATGTTACCTTTGCAGGTGACGGCATTGTTACCCTTGGTGGTGACTATGTTATGGAGCTGACCGCTCATGGCGCAGTGACCGAGGTAGAAATGACCGTTACCGACATCAATACCGACTTCGGTACCCTGACCACCGGCGTCGGTGGCAGTGTTTACGGCGCTCCCGTAGTTGCCTTTGCAGAGGGTGTGACCGGGGAATACGAATTCCTGTCCACCGGCTACAAGAAGGGCTCCCTGACCCTGAAGGTCACGGCTCCCGAGGGTGCAGAGGGAGTTCTGGCAACTGTCAGCTTCGAGGTTCCCAAGACCGTTGACCCCGAAGTCGATCACCTGAAGTACCGTGTCAACAACATTACCTTCACCGACAAGGACGGCAATGTTGCTACCGACTCTTATGCATACACCAGCCTGGATGTTACCGCATACTATACTGTGGATATCGCAGTTATGCTGGAGGGCAGAGCTCTCACCGCTACTGTCTATGATGTAGACGGCGTAGCTTCCGAAGGCGTAGAGGTCTACTGGGGCGAGACTCTCCTGGGCGTTACCGATGCAGAGGGCAAGGTTACTTCCGATGCACTGGCAGGACTCCCGGCAGGGGAGACCTTCATCCTGATCGCCCAGAGCGACAAGGGCCTGTCCTTTGCAACTACCGGCACCGTTATGGCTTATGCAGGTAGCGACAACGAGCTGCCCACTTCTATCTTCCTTTCCATCCCCGAAGATCCCACTACGGAGCAGACCGTTTCCTGGTTCACCAATGCCAAGTATGCCCGTGAGAAGGCCTATGTCCGTTATATGGATAAGGCTACCTATGAGGCTTCTAAGCGTGGTACCGGCCCCGATTCCGACTATCTCACCAAGAGAGCCGAGAGCCGGGTCGTTGCATTCCCCACCACTAAGGATGCTGCCATCGTCAATACCATGACCCTGACCGGCCTCACTCCCGATACAGAGTACTGCATCTGGGTAGGTGACGGCAGTGAGAATGGTTGGAGCGAGATGCTCACCTTTAAGACTCAGCCTGCTGAGAGCACCGACACTTCCTTCTATGTTCTGGGCGACACCCAGATGTCCGGCAATGTGGATGCCGATGCAGAGGCCATTGCTCTGCTCAACACCATGCTGGCACAGATCGGTGAAAAGGACGTTGACTTCGGTCTCCAGACCGGTGACTTCGTTGACAACGGCGGTTCTTACGGCCACTGGCAGGAGCTGTTCGATGTCTTTGCAGCAAGTGCTGTTGGCAACAAGAGCGTGGCACACGTTCTGGGTAACCACGAGTACTACGGCGATTTCAGCGGATCCGTTGCAAATACCGTTCTGGGTCTGTCCGATCCCGATTTCTTCTCCTATGAGATCAACAATGTATATGTAGCTGTTATCAATAACTCCGCAGATCTGGATGAGGCTATGGCTTGGCTCCGTGAGGATGCCGCCGCTACGGAGTGCTACTGGAAGGTTTTGTCCGTCCACCAGTCTGTATACTACACCAACCCCGATGGCGGCAACCAGCGCTTCCACGCTGCTATCCCCGCTGTCTGTGACGAAGTGGGTATCGACGTGGTATTCTCCGGTCACGATCATTCCTATGCTCGTACCGAACAGCTCAAGGCCGGGGAGCCTGTCGAAAACGGAACCACCTACATGATCTGTGGCGACCTGGGCGAAAAGTCCCGTAACGTCAACTACAAGGCTGTAGATGATCCCAACTTCCACTTCGCCGCTATTACACAGGAGTACGATGCCCTCTACATCATTGCCGAGGCTACGGAGTACACCCTGACCGTTACTGCATACAATGCAGACGGCACCGTTCTTGACACCTTCACCAAGGACGAGACTCCCAAGCCCGAGGATCCCGAGGATCCCGAGAACCCCGACGATCCCGTAGATCCCGAAACCTGTGAGCATACCTTCGTATACGACCGTGAGGCAGACACCCTGGTTTGCTCTAAGGAAGACTGTGGCGAAGCTGCTCCCGCAGAGTACACCGGCCCCGCTACCGATAAGGAAACCGGTAAGGATATGTACTTCCTGGGTGGCGAATATGTTACTGAGTGGTTCGACCTCCTAAGTGAGACCTATCACTTTGATGCCGAGACCGGTATCGCTCATGAGCTTACTGTTACCAAGGACGTTCCCACCACCTGTGATACCCGTGGTTACAAGACCGTTGCTTGTGAGTGCGGCGAGACCCGCTACATGGAATACGAAAAGCCTGCAGGTCATACCAATCAGCTTGTCACTCCTGAAAACAGTGAGACTTACTACGAGTGTGTCCGTTGCGGCGCCCAGAGCCCCTATGATCTGACATTCGTTGACGTTCCCGGTGAGGCATGGTTTGCAAATGCTGTAAACTACGTTGTTACTCGTGATCTGTTCAACGGTAAGAGTCAGATGCTCTTTGGACCCAATGACTCCATGACCCGTGCACAGCTTGTCACTGTTCTGTGGCGAATTGCCGGCTCTCCCGAGTATGACAATGTCCATAGCTGTGAGTTCTCCGACGTGAAGCTCAATAGCTGGTACACCGCCGCTGTCAACTGGGCATCTAAGAACGGTATCGTCAACGGTGTCAGCACAGAGGAGATGCTCTTTGCTCCCGACCGTGAGATCAGCCGTCAGCAGATCGTGACCATCCTGTACCGCTATGCACAGTTTGCAGGTCTGGATACGGAGACCAAGGGCGATCTGAGCAAGTTTGCCGATGGCGACACCGTATCTCCCTGGGCAGAAGAGGCAATGGCATGGGCAGTTGGTATCGGCCTGATCCAGGGCGACAACGATGGCCTCATTAAGCCCCTTGCTACTGCTACCAGAGCACAGGTTGCTACCATGGTCATGCGTTTTGTAGAGTTCATCGAGGCACAGGCAGAGGTTGAGGAACCCACCGAGGAGCCTACCGAGCCCGAACCGGGAGAGAATGAGCTCCCTCTGGATCCCTTTGTTTGATCCTTTGGAAAGTACAATAGCATAACTTAACCCCCGAGGGGCTGTACTGCAGAAATGCGGTACAGCCCCTTGTTTATTCCCGGAATCCTTATGGGTAAATTCCCGTTTAGCGCACCGTTGGTGCGAATGATATATCTACGATATGATATACCCCACGGCTGTGGGGCATGATATACCTACGGTATGATATACCTCGCCAAGGCGAGGCATGAATGTGTGCCCCAAGGGGCACGGATT
>JAZREB010000103.1:0-1594 GCA_045660585.1 Faecousia sp.
CCATATATCCTTCGTCTGTCATATGTGACCTCCTGTATAGATCCTCCCTGTCTTTCAGATACTAAGACACGGAGGCGATAATTTTTTATGGAAAAGAAGAAAAAAGATCCTATGGAACCTCAACGGAGCTTTGAACTCCAAGATCCCAAGCTCCCCGTGATCCACTGCACAGCCCCTCACAACGGCGCGGAAGACCACTGCAACCCCAAACCCGTAGAGGAGTCGAGTCTGCGATCCTTGCTGTAACGAGGGGAAAGGCGGAAGAACGGTGAGTCAGAGTTGATAGTTGACAGCGGATAGTTTCCAAAATTGAAAATTGCCCTCACTGTCAACTTGCATTGCTGTCTCACCGGTGTTCCTGGCTCAGAGGAAGAGGAGCAGAATGTGGCATACAGTGCCTATGCCAAGGAGGATCGTTATAAACCAACGGGCGAGGAATTGCAATGCTTTTCTCATGGGGCTGAGCAAAGACCATGAGCCGAATCTTCTAAGCAGGAGAACACAGAAAGGAATTGCCAAAATAGCCGTAAGAATCAATGATTTGGAAAACAAGGCTGTGTTCCCTTCAAAATGTGAAACGGAGGCGTAACCCAGAGTGCAACCACAAAAAAAGGGGATACTGATCAGATCCCCCGGAGGCAAGGGGCGGCCTCGAGGGTAATCCTCCAGAGAGAAGATCAGGGGTTTCCACAGTGGCAGGAAGACGCTCACTAGTTGTAGGGCAATACACAGACCGCACCACAACCAATAGGGCTTCCCAAGGAGCCAAAGCCCCAAGCACGAGGCAAAGCAGAGAAGATGCAGTCCAAGGGAGCTTCTTTTTTGGATTCTTCGAACCCGATCCACATCCTCTTGGACGGTATATTGCCGTGTGACCAAGTGGGCGGGAAAAAATTCTTTGAGGACGTCTTCTGTATAGACTTGGTCAAGGGTGAAAAGGAGCTGTTCCCTGCCTATATACAATTCGATCTCCCTGATGGCATCTTGTCCCTTTGCAGTCACAAGACGAAGGTTCTGCTTGGGAATTCCTCTTGCGGAAAAGCCTTGCTTTCTCCAAGTCTCTATAGACTCGGCCTTTTTGGACAGCAGGATAGAGGGCAGGCGATCTGTTTTTTCAAGAGGGATCTTCACCAGTAAATAGTGATCGGTATTTTGGGTAAGGACATAGTGGGAGTATTTCTGTGACAGAAACAGACAGGAGGCGGCCTTTTGGGATGTAGGGGCTTTTGAGTTGTGCTTTGCCATATTTTCCACCCCTTTCTCAAGGTGATATATATAGTATAGCCTCTTTTGGGGGATTTTTCAAGCTTGCATTTTTATCCTTGGAGGATTATAATAGGGAAAAAGAGAAAAACGAGGTAGAAGCTATGCAGGTTTGGGATCGGAAAGAATTGGTAGAGGTGCCCGAGGTGGGCATTGGAGCCATTCGATTTGTATACGGAACTTTATTCGGCAGACTTTTGGCAAAGGGGATCTTGTGCAGACCCTTTGTGTCGGAACTGTACGGACTATGGCAGAGAAGCCCCCTGTCCCGTGGGAAGGTCAAGAAGTTCATGGAGGAATACCATATTTCTGTAGAAGACTGTACGGAAAC
>JAZREB010000104.1:0-6470 GCA_045660585.1 Faecousia sp.
ATCTTGAGGGATTCTACATTGCCTGCCTTATTCATCTGAGAATAAGCGTAGTCTGCAATGCTGTAATCATCCACAGGAGAATAATATTCCTGTCCATCCTTTGTGCCGTGAAGCACGGAGCGAATACGGTCATTCATGTTAACCGCTGTCATGCCGGTAAGGGTGAAGTAGTAGTAATTGCCCTGCTCCACAGGCTGAATCTCTACGGTCTTGACCCCCGTCTTAACGCTATCCTTGTAGGTGTCGACCTCCACGGTCATGTAGACCGTATCCATATCAAACCCACTGAGCAGAGATTTGGAAACAGCAAGATTGACGGAAATATCCGATGCCAGATTCAGGGTGTGACCGATTTTCCAAGCGGTGTTTTCCTGAGGCTCCTTGATTTCTGCCTCTCCGCAGATGCAAGAGCCGCCACTATAGCTGTGAGCTTCTTCTGCAGAGCAATCGCAGTTCTCACAGGTGACTGTGTGGCTATCGGCATCCTTTGCGGTGTAAACAGGAGCATGACCGGTTGCGGGAACAACTTCCTGTGCGGTCAGGATTTTGGAACATACAGAGCAGTGCTTGCCTTCTGTCAGGCCGGTTGCGGTACAGGTGGGAGCAACGGCTTTGTCGATAACCTCAGTGTGACCGGTTGCGGGAACAACTTCCTGTGCGGTCAGGACTTCGGAACATACAGAGCAGTGCTTGCCTTCCGTCAGACCGGTTGTGGTACAAGTAGGAGCTACTGCCTTGTCGGTGACAACGGTATGACCGATTGCGGAAACCTTGTTATCGGTATAGGAATGGTTACACAGGTTGCAAGTGTAGGTGGTATAACCTTCTGCACTGCAGGAGGGAGCGGTGGTTTTGCTCGTGTAGCTGTGGCCGGTTGCAGGGATAGATTCGGTCTTGGTAGCATTACAGATGGAGCAGGTATAAGTGGTTTCACCTTCGGTGGTACAGTTGGGCTCGGTTGTGACCTTGCCGGTATCCCAATTGTGAGCTGTGCTTACGGTGAAGCCACAGGAGCAGGTGCCCTTATGATTGGTGGTGTTCTCGTTAGAGTAGGTATAGGTGTGGGGGATTGCGGTAAACTGTGCGGTAATAACGATGCTGCTTGTAATATTTGTCAGTGCCTTATCCCAACCCTTGAAGGTGTAGTGATTGGTTAAATCGCCTTTCTTAGTGGGAGTTGCACCCTGATAGGTAGCGGTTCCTCCATTAGAGACAGTCTGCTGATACAGAACGGTACCATCTTCCATAGCGAAGGTTACGGTATGATTTGTGGCAGGAGCGGAGGATTTTGCACCTACATAGATGTAATCCACGATGACCTTGCCGGAGCCCTTGGTCTGGGACTTGATGTGCCAGAAACGGAAACCGATGTTTGTAATGACATCGCTGGATGCAAATTCGGAATTTACGGGGATTGTAAGGGTCTGGTATACACCGTTCTGCAGGGGATAGCTTGCGGTCAGGTTGTAGCTTCCGCGATCGGAAACACCGTCGTTGGTGCGGTCATATACCACAACCACCTGAGGATTGGAATCTGTTGCGGCCACACAGCCCTCTAACTTGAAGCGGATCTGGATCACATCCCCGGACTGAGGCTCAAAGCCCAGTGCGTGGTATGCTCGATTGTCACGGTCTACAAAGTAGTCTGTACAGCCGGAGGTGACCAGCCAGGGACCGTAATAGTTGTTGGTGGTGCCGTAGGCAAGATCCTCGGCAACATTGACCTTCAGAACGCCTTCTGCATTGGAGATGGTGCAATCGTTGTAAATCTTAGCGGTGGTAGAGGTCTCGGAGGTAGACCAGTTGGGCATGGTCTCACGGTCAAAGTTCAGACCGTTGTAGGCTTCTCCTTCGTATCTGGTGCGATCATTAGCGGTGTTGGTGAAATCGAAGAAGAGACTGCGATCTTCCTGTGTGGGAGCACCGGAGGAGGGGCCAACGTACAGGTAATCAATGGTGACAGAACCTGTTTTGGAGGTGTCTGCAGGGATCATATAGTTGAATGCGGGGCGCAGACCGGTAATAGAGGTGGCGTTGCGGAAATCGGAGCTTGTATTTACGGTTACGACTACGTATTTGCCGTTGGCGACATAGTCGGCACCCAGGGAGTAGATGGTATCATATTGCAGCTCGGTACCGCCGTCCTTGAAGTAGCACAGACGGAAGTTTGCGGTGCCGTCGGTAGCGGACTTCAGATTCTCTGCCTTGAAGCGGATCTGGACGATCTCGGCATTCTTGGGGCTGAAGTTCAGAGGATTGAGACCACCGGCATAGGTGCGGACAGACAGGTTCTTTCTGGCGGTATCGGCAGTCTTGGTGTAGAGTTTCAGGGTCCCGGAGAGAGTGTCTACAAAACCCGTGGTGGTATCGTTGGTCTTGGTAGAAGCGTTGTACTCGATGAATTCCCAACGGGAGGTAGCATCGAAGTTGGTGCCGTTGTACTGAGTCTCGTATTCGTAGTTCTTACGGGAAGCGGTGCTGTCGTTAAAGTCGAAGAACAGACTCTTGGTGGCATTATCCTTGCTCCGATCGTTAATGTGGAGGGTGAAGTTACCCAAAGTCAGGGTAGTGCCTGCGTGGTTCTTAAACTTAATGGTGATGGTGTAGTTGCCGGGGGTGCTTCCACTGTAGCCGGAGGGGAACTCCAGCCAGTAGGTGCCTGCGGCGTTCTTCTGCCAGCCGTCATAGAAGATCTCACCGGTGTCGCCGGAATTCTTGAATTTGTAGTTAACACGGAGGTCGGCGGTCAGGAGGGACAGAGCCTGGCTCTTGCTGATGCCGGGATCTGCATAATAGTCCTTATGGCCGGACCAGGTCAGGGTCATGGTGTCGGCGGTTGCATTGTAGGAGTACAGACGCAGACGGAGGTAGTCAACTTTATCTACGGCGGCGGCTTTGGTCAAGCTGGCAACACCCCAACCGGCAGTGGTGGTCAAGCTGGGATCGCGGTACAGGGGACGATAGCTGGAAGTGCCGTCGGAGTTGTTATAGCGGGCGTAGAGAAGGATGGTGTTGTCCTTCATCATGTCAATACGGACATAGTTTGTAGAGGATTCCATCTGGTTTGTAAAGGAAGTCCAGGAACTGAACATGCCGGAGGCTTCGAAGGTGTCCTCTCTGCCCAGAGCCATGTTGCCGTACTTGGTATTGGTGCCCCAATAGTCTCCGCTACCCTTCTTAACAGAGCCGGAGGTATAGCAACCGATGCAATCAGTTATAATGGCAAGGGATTTGTCACTGTTCTGCTTGATGCTGATGTTCCAGTTGACAGATCTACGCTGGGAAGCGCCGAAATAGAATCTGTCATTGGTATAGAAGGCGGTAGAGCCATTGGAAACCGTACCGGTAGAGGTGTTATAAGAAAGGGGGTAGCCCATCTTATCGTCTACGAGCATATAAGTGCCGCTGATGGTGGAGGGGGTGGTGGTAACACGGTCATAACGGTAATACTGATCGGAATCGGCAATTGCACCGCTGGTGTAGGGGTTGGCCTCGTCCATGTCGCGGGTCAGGTTGCCCCAACTGAGCCAGTCTACAGCCTCGGTAAAGGGTTCGCGGAGGAAAATGCCGGTCTCGGCACAGTAGCCCACCAGCTCGGAGTTGCCGTAATAGATGGTTCCGGCATAAGGAGCCCAGCCACGGTTGTTGTTGTAGTTGCTCTTACGGTTGCCCATGGAGCTTTCGTTCTGATTGATGAAAGAAATGGTGGGAGCGATGGCCTTAACCAGAGTGACGTGTCCGTCAAAACCATGGTGGGGGATCTGGAGCACATCTGCGCGGAGATCTGCGGCGGGATACATGGCGATGAGGATACGGTCTGCGTCATAAATATCACCGGTCAGGAGGATCTTCTTACCACCCATGTTCAGGCGAAGTACGCAGGAGCAGTTGTTTTCTTCGTTGGACTTGCGCATACAGCCGGCATCGCTTAAAGTTAACTTATTACTGCTGTTGGGGGTGTAGAGATCCTCTACAGTATACAGAACGTCAAATGTTACATCGCAAACGGTGAGGATCTCGCCGGTATGGGGCTTATAGTACTTGGCGTTGGGATAGAGCTTGCCGACGATCTCCATATTATCGCCGGAAGCGCCTACAACGTCAAAGTTATACATGATGTTGTGCAGATCGAATTCTGTATAATACTTGGACAGGAAACGGGGGAGGCCGGAAACATGGTCATCGTGGTAGTGGGTGACGAACCAGGTGTTGATGGTGATCTTCTGCCCTTCGGGGATGCCGGTGATTCGGCGCAGGAGGGCGTAAATGCGCTCGCAGTCACGGTCACTCAGCTGGATGTAGCTACCGCCGTCAATGATGAACAGGCTGTTGTCTGCCATACGGATGACATACATGGCACCTGCGTTGTTTCGGTTCTGGGAACCGTAGTCACTGCTGTAGAGGAAACCGTCCTCAGAAGCGGAGAAAGGAACCATATACAGCTCTGTACGCTTGGTATAGTTGCCGGTGCCCTTATAGGTGTAATTGCGGAGGGTATCTACGTTGGTATCAACGATGATACGGGTCTCACTGTAAGCACTGACAAAGTAGGTGTAGATCACATGACTTCCGTCGGGGGACAGGAACTTGTAGTGACGGTTATAGTCTTCTGCAGAGGCGATCTTCTTTTCGTACAGAACGGTATAGCCCTGATTTTTCAGAGTGGTACCATAGGTCAGGAACTGAGAAGAAGTAGTGCCCTTGACGATCTTCATTTTGGATTGGGTACCGGTATTACCTAAACCGAAATTCTGACCGCAGTCATAGGTCATCCAGCCGGAAGAGGTGCCTCCGCTGTAGGCAGGGACGGAAATGCTGCCCACGGAAACAGCCTTGGTGGCAGGCTTTTCCTCGGTGAGAGGGGCTTCTGCCACGGTTTCGATCTCTTCGGCATTTGCGCCTAAAACAGGCAGTGTAGGCAGGAGAGACAGAACCATAGCAAGAAGCAGGAGTACGCTAAGGAAACGAGTGAGCTTTTTCATGTGGGATTCCTCCTTGTATAATTGAATCTATAAAAATCCACTTTAATTTTAACATGAATTTGGGGAGATTGCAATCTGTATGTTAATAAATGAGAAAAAATTGTGGAAAATCTGTGAATTTAACGTTACTACGAAGGAAATCTCTATGCACATCTTTTTCCCCAATTGAATGATCCGAAATGATACATATAGCTTGATTTCATGTTATGTATGCAGTATAATATTACTAAACTTGCAATATTTCGCAAAAGATTACAAATCCGATGTTATTGATGGTCGCGGAGCATGGCCTTTTGGAATTCGTTTTATTAACTTTTCTTTTTACAAGGAATCCGATTATGCAAAGGAGATACAGTATGTTCATTCGAAACGGAATCAAGTCAATTCTGCGAGAACGGGGGCGGACGGCGCTATTCTCGCTTTTAATTATGCTCTTGACCGTTACTATGATTTTGTCTTTCGGTGTGCTACAGTACAGCAAGGCTGTGATGGTTGCATGTGACGAGGCGTATCGTTCCATTGCTTTGGTTGAGTATATGGGGGCGGAATACCCCGGTGAGGATGAGCCGGATATGGGTGCCCGGGTAGCGGCAAATGCGCTGGCGGACGAGACTGTTCTCTCCCTTCCGGGGGTCACGGCATGGACTCGTGCCAATACAACTTTCGCTACTGCGGAGGGATATGAACGCCGATCCGGTACCATGCCCTACGGCAAACGGGCGGTTCTGGTTGTCAAAAATTTTTCCGATCCCATCGATCAGTGGGTGGAATACGAGGGACGAAATGATCCCGTTGAAGAAGCAGGGAAGATCACTTACTACACTTGTACTGTAGGAGACTCTATCTATTCTAAAAGCGGAAAGAAAGGACCCAATATTGACATCCTCACCGGTGATACCGGCTTTGTCCCGGAAAAGGGAAAGAGCTATGTCCTCAACGGCGTGTTTGCGGATACTGCTGATCCTGCTCGTAAGGCCGGAGGATATCCGATGAATGGGCTTGCTATTTTTATTGTGGAGTCTTTTATCTCATCGGATGAAGCTCCCTATGCAGACTATCGTGAGGGAGAAGCAATTCCTGAAGTTTTTCTCCATGCCGCGGAGCGATACCGGCTCATGAATAATTACGTGCAAGTGGTTCCCTGCCATGATGTAAACGATGTCTATGCGTTCCATCAGAACGAGATCCGATTAACGGAGGGGGACATGCCTGATCCGGGAAGCCCCAACACTTGTGTTGTTTCCAATGATCTGGCAACGGCTCTTGGATTAAAGCCGGGGGACACCTTTTCGCTGGACGAGCTCCGAGAAACGGAGGACGACCGCTATAATCTGGCGCCGAATGGAGAAGTGCAGACCTATACGGTCAGTGGAATTGCCACGGACTCTCCTGATTTTAGAGGCATTGTCTGGGTCATTGCAGAAAATGAGGATACACCCTTGTTTGGCTATCTGTTAGGCACTGTCTCTCTCAGCAATCATGAGGCAG
>JAZREB010000105.1:0-3636 GCA_045660585.1 Faecousia sp.
CTATATTCTACGGCTCCTTAACGACAAAGGCAGAAATCTTGTAGCAATGCGGAAGTCCTATATCACCAACAGAGATAGCACCTTCGCAGAACTTACGGGAGCAATATACAGGATGTTCGGCGATAAGGCCGAGCAATACTTTAAGATCAACACAAACCCTTTGCAGCTCACCGTTCGGAGCAACGGAAACAAGATCATCTTCCGTGGCATGAATGACGATAAGCAGAGGGAGAAGCTAAAGTCTATCACCTTCCCTAAGGGCAAGTTGACGGATGTTTGGTTAGAGGAAGCAACGGAATTTACCCAAGCAGACCTTGAAATCATAGACGATCGTCTCCGTGGCGAGCTTCCTGAAGGGCTTTTCTATCAAATCCGAATGACCTTCAACCCGGTCAATAAAAACCATTGGATTAAAAAGAATTTCTTTGACATTCCCGATCCGAATGTATTGACCCATCATTCCACATACCTGACAAACCGCTTCATTGATGCGGCGTATAAAGCCCGTATGGAGCGCAGGAAGCTCGTTGATCCGGACGGTTACATTATCTACGGATTAGGTGAATGGGGCGAAATAGGGGGATTAATCCTCCATAATTGGGAGGCCTGTGAAGTCTCCCAAAACCTGAACGACTATGACGATATTGCCATAGGACAGGACTTTGGTTTTAACCATGCAAACGCTATCTTGCTGTTAGGAGTTAAAGACGATGATATTTACATCCTTGATGAAGTCTATCTCTTTGAGAAGGATACAAGCGAGATCGTACAGGAAGCCATCAAAAAGGGGATTCCGTGCAATCGGCAAATGTGGTGTGACTCAGCGGAGCCGGACAGAATCAAGATGTGGAAAAAGGCAGGGTTCCGGGCAGTGGGCGTTGATAAGGGCGGTTCTTCCGGCTCTGTAAAGGCGCAAATTGACTGGTTAAAGCAAAGGCGAATCTTTGTTGCTCCCCACTGTGTAAACACGCTGAAGGAGCTTGCACAGTGGAAATGGAAGAAAGATGAAAAGACGGGTGAGTATTTTGACGAACCTGTTCCCGTCATGGATGATGCTATGGCGGGTCTTCGATATGGTGTCGAGGGTTGGCGTAAGGTCAAGAAATGGCTAACATGATCATTCCTCTGTTTTCCTCTCCTTTGCAGAGGGATGATTTTTTCCGGCACATGCACAGCACCAGCGGTATCCCATTAGGCATTTGGGGAGTGCCGTCAAATAGGGTTTTACACCTCCACCCGGCGGTTTAGTAGTAACCGCCCATGGTGCTTGCATCGTGCTATTGATTTTAACGCCCTTAAATTCGTTTTTACGGGCTTTTTCTTTTATAGCATAATTTACCCTTGCATAGCCTTAATCCATCGGCTGTGCGGATTGTGAGGCGTGTGTTATGGGTTTAAGCATCGCAGAAATTAAAAAGTTCATACTATCGGACATCTCTTCCGAAAAGAAGCGGCTTGCTAAGTTGGGAGAAAGTTATTACAACGGGGAACACGACATTCTCCAGAACAGACTCTTCTACTTCAATGCAGACGGCAAGTTGGTTGAGGATAAGACAAGAGCGAACATCAAAATCGTTCACCCCTTCTTTATGATCCTTGCCGATCAGCTCTCAGCCTATGCCCTCTCTAACAAGAAAAACCCGGTTCAGGCGAAGACCAAAGACGATGGCCTACAGGATATTCTCGATGAAAGATTCGATGATGATTTCTGGGCTGAGATCGGGGATCTTATCACCGGAGCTTATGTCAAAGGCTTTGATTATATCTATAGATATATCGATGAGGACAACAAAGCAACCTATCAGGTCGCAGATAGCATCGGCGTGGTTGAGGTCTCTGCGAGAGATGCGGAAGACGGACAGGATCACGTCATCTATCACTATGTGGATACCATGGCAAAGGGTGACGAAACAGTTCGGAGAATCCAAGATTGGACGGCTGCGGAATCCCGGTATTATGTGCAGATCGATGATGGGAACATTGTACCCGATAAAGAGGCAGCCTACAATCCCAGACCGCACTATATCTTTAAGGATCCCGAAACCGGGGAGAAGATGGGAAAGTCTTTCGGGTATATCCCTTTCTGGCGGTTGGATTATTGCAAGAAACAGCATAGCGGCCTGAAGCCTATCAAGGGTCTAATCGATGACTACGATCTCCACGCCTGTTCTCTTTCTAACAACCTGAAAGACTTTGATACTCCGCTCTATGTGGTCAGCGGATACCAAGGGGACGATCTGGATCAGCTTCAGCAGAACCTAAAGACCAAGAAGATCGTTGGTGTAGATTCTGAGGGCGGTGTAGGAATCCAGACTGTAGAGATCCCCTATCAGGCACGAAAAGAAAAGCTCGAAATTGATGAACGGAATATCTACATTTTCGGCATGGGCTTCAATCCTGCACAGGTCGGGGATGGCAATATCACGAATATCGTGATTCTTTCCCGGTATACGCTCCTCGATCTCAAGAAAAGCAAACTGGACAAACGCCTCAAGAAGCTGTTAAGGGAGATCATCAAGGTAGAACTTGCCGACATAAACAAGGAACATGGCACAGACTACCAAATGACCGATATTGACATCGATCTTACTCCCGAGATTCCGACCAACGAGGCAGAGAACCTCCAGAATGAGAAGCTGAAGGCCGAGACGGAACAGATCCGGGTCAATACGATCCTCAATGTGGCGGCGAATATCGGCGATGAGGCCGCTCTTCAGGCTCTCTGCGACATCTTAGAGCTCGACTATGAGGAGCTGAAGGGTCAGGTGGAGAGGCTCCGTGAAGAACAGAATCTTTCCGAAGCTCAAAAGACTCTTGCCGGGGTGATTACGGATGAACAAAAGGCAGAAACAAGTCCAGCAACAGCACTTGAGCAATGAAGAGGAGGTTATCAAGGCTCTAAAGCAGACCTACGCAGACAGCCTTGATGAGATCTCGAAAAAAGCTCAAGCTCTACAGGATGAAATAAACAGACTTGATACCATGGCGGCGAATGCCAGCGATCCGAACGAGAGAGCAAAGCTTTTGTCCCAAAAACAGGCTAAAGTCTACCAGAAACAATATCAGGATGCTCTAAAGAAGCAAGTAGGTAGCGTTTTGGACAATATGCAAGTGGAGGAGTTCAAGACGATCTCCTCCTATTTGCAGAAATGCTATGAAGACGGTTTTATTGGGACAATGTACGATTTGCAAGGGCAAGGTGTCCCCATGGCTTTCCCGTTGGATCAGGAAGCAATGGTCAGGGCGGTACAGCTTGACTCTAAAATCAGTCAGGGGCTATATACCCGGTTGGGTGAGGATGTCTCCGATCTCAAGAGGAAGATCTCTTCCCACGTTAGCAGAGGCATAGCAACAGGGGCAAGTTGGAAACAGACCGCTCAACAGCTCGCAGCTACCACAAATATCGGCTATAACAATGCCGTTCGTATAGTCCGAACAGAGGGACACAGAATCCAAGTCCAAGGGGCTATGGATGCTTGCACTAAGGCAAAGGAAAAAGGGGCTGATGTGGTCAAACAGTGGGATTCCACCCTTGACGGGCGAACCCGTGACAGCCATGCAAGGGTAGACGGAGAAACCAAGGAGCTGGATGAAAAATTCAGCAATGGTTTGATGTTCCCCGGCGATCCGTCCGGC
>JAZREB010000106.1:0-2444 GCA_045660585.1 Faecousia sp.
ATTCTGCCGGAATTGGAGCGATTGCTCTCCAGATCCCGCCAATATTTACCACCGTTATAGCTAATGCCGGAGGTAGAAACTCCGGTGCTATTAGTCTGCCCCACGATCTTTTTGATCTCGGGATCATCCCAATCAACAGAATCATCACCGCAGATGGAAACCTTCCAGTTATTGCGCAAGGCGTTCCAATCCGCTGTGGTATAGGTGGCTCCCAATGACTCAAAACTCATAACCGGGAGCAGGGACAGGAGCATAGCTACCAGCAGTAGCATGCTAATGGATCGTTTCAGCATAGTTCATCCTTCTTTCTACGAAATTTACTGAAAAAAGTACAACATTATTATGTCACTATATAAAGCCTTTGTCAATATTTTCATATAAAAAAACAAAATACAAGCTCTGCTATGAAACAACTTCCATAGCAGAGCTAAACTATTTTAAATGGGAGGTACAGGAGTAGGTCTGTCGGGATCGAAAATCGCTGTAGCATCAAAGAGATCGTCCAGCAATTCGGGATCGTACCACATGCGGTAACCATCCAGATTTCTTCTGCCCTGTCTGACATAATTGTCACGAATATGAACCCAATATTCAGAAGAGTCTACATTGCAGTAAAAGCGATATCCCGCCTCATACATGGTATCATACTTCGCACCGGAATAGTTCTCTACTCCCGCAATATCGCTGCCGTAGGGATAGATGAAGATATCCGTATCCCCAACAACGGGCTGAACCTCTTCCTCCCAACGGCTGACATCATGAGCAAGCTCTTCCCAAGTAAGGGAGCCATACGCAGGGTGTCCGTAGCTATGACTTGCAATCTCCCAGCCGTTGTCCTTTAACCACTTGTTTACCTTCTTAGCACCGTCGATTTCTTTCTGGAATTCTGTCGGAGTCAAGCGAGCCTTGCCATCCTTATCGGTGCGGTAGCCATATACACCCTCATAGCCGGTAAGAGCTACGATGGCTTTTGCTCCACGGTAGGAAAAATCGGGATGCTTTTCCACGAACCGTTCCAGAATAGGAACCATATCGTAATCACCGTAGACAACGTCTCCCTCTGCGGTAACATACTCACAGGTTATATCCCCGTGGGCATCGACTAACAGTTTGCTTGCAAAACCGTCACCACCTGCATCGGGGAGATGGTCGCCATCACTGTCGATCATATACTCATAGAAGTTAACATCGTCCTGAGAGATAATAATGGGCTTCTTCCCTTCAGGGAGATAAATATCTCCCTGACGATAAACCTGTTTGCCGTTTTCGTCGGTAGTAAGCTGTGCAATATCATGGATCCGAACCAGAACATAGTCCTTTGCATAGAGTTCTTCCAAGATGGCATTAAATTCCGGAATGGTGGTCATATACTGGTTATAGCCGTCCTCGGTATAATCTCCATCAAAAGCGCGGGCATTATCCGCAACCAGAATATGGAAGAAAATGTGTGGAATAGTAGTAGTATCTTCCCACCGAACTGTCTGGGATTTCAGTTGTTCATATTTCTGTACTGCCTGAGACAGTTCGGAACGGGTGGCCCAATCGGATCCAAAACTTTTTACCGTGGCAATGGCGGTATCATAGTCGTACATGGCACACTGCAGTTCCGCCTTTTCAAGGAGTTCCCGGGCAAGAGCTTCATAATCCACTGTGGTTGTCGGGATAGTCTCTACCGTGGTAGTATCTTCACGATCCTTGTTTCTCTCTCTGTCACCGGGGGTAACTGCCCATACAATAAACCAAATCAGTAAAGCCAATACCAACAGTGCACCGAGAGCCAAACCTATGAGCTTTGCCCATGCAACATAGTCGATCTGACTTTTCTTCTTCCCCTTGGATTGTGCCGTGGTCCTCCGCGGCTGTGGGGGCATACGGGTGGATCCCTCAGTCCTCTTTTCTATCTGCCGTCCGGCACCGGGGGCAGATCCCTTATTCCCAACAGGAATCACAAGAGGAGGTTTTCCGGTTTCTTTCTTTTCTTTTGTGTTGCCGACAGAAGTTCTCTCAAAAGACCGTTGAGAAACATCTCTATCCCTGCTCCTTACACTACCACTGTCCCGTGAAGATCCGTGGGATCTCATAGGCGGTAAATCGATACTGATATCTTGCTTACGGGTAGTATCCTCTACGGGGAAAGGTTCGGGCTCTGCGGTTCTGCCTTTATTTAACAGGTGACCGTATAATTCCCGTTCAACATCCCACTCTTCGTCAAAATCATATTGAACCAGGCCATTTTTTCTATTATCAGCCATGGAATTTCCTCCTTATTGTAATGACAGGAAAAAATCAATACTCCAGCATTTTACGATTACGAGCAATATTGATGGGACCGTCATTCATATTTCCGGTCCATGCAAGAGCCGCACCGCAACCAAATGCTACGCAAGCATCTGCGTCATCGGACAAACTACAGGTAGTGTAGAAATGATTGGCAATGAGTTGAT
>JAZREB010000107.1:0-3280 GCA_045660585.1 Faecousia sp.
TAAGGAAGCACAGGAGCAGGCATACTCTCTTGCCCTGTCCATGCTGAAGGCAGGACTCATGCCCTCTCAGGAGGTTCTGACCCAATCCGGCATCGGCAAGGAAGATGCAGATGCCCTCTACGAGGCAAATCGGAAGGACACCGCCTCTTCTTCCGGTGGCGGTAAAAATTCCACAGGAAAGACCTCTACGGGGAAGACCTCTACGGGGAAGACTGCCACCCAGAGCGAAAAGACCAAGGATCTCACAGCCTCCCTGTGGGAAAAGCTGAGTTATGCCTACGAAGAGGGCCTCCTGTTAGAGGACATGACGGACTTCTACCGCCTCCACAGCAGTTTAGAGTCCCAGGGCTATGACGTGAATACCTTCGATGTGTGGGCGCGGAAGAGCTTTGGCTCCGACTACACTTCCGGGGAGGAGAAAAAGATCAATTGGCAATCTGTACTCCGGTTAGGCTACGGCCCCATTTCTGAAACAGAGCTTCAGAAGCTCCTGGACGCCGGGGAGATCCGCACCTATACCCAGGGGGATTATATCTATTATGAGAAAGTCCAATCTACCCCCGCCCTTCCTAAGGGCTATGGGGGCTGAGAAAGGAGATGAGGGAAAATGAACCCTACTATTTATCGCCTGTCTCTGGATGTCTGTACCGTAGACTCTCAGGGTATGCTCCCGGTGAAGGCGGGGGATACCGCAAGGGCCATTTCCTTCACCCTACGACAGAAGGGGGAGCCTTACCCGGTGCCCCAAGGGGTACAGGCCATTCTGACAGCCCGTAAGGCTGACGGCAATATCCTCATGGATCCCTGTGAGGTACGGGAAGACGGGATCTATTACCCCTTTACTTCACAGCTTACCCCGGTGGAGGGGGAGGTGCTGTGTGAGCTCCGTCTCTATGGCGGAGAGGGACAGCTTCTGACTTGTCCCAGATTTTCCATCCTTGTAGCGGGCAGGGTGGTAGACGATGGGGAGATCGTAGAATCTTCCACCGAATTTACCGCCTTAAAAGAGCTGGTAGAAGAGACTATGACCATCCGCGATCTCTGGCAGGAGCTGTTGGATAATGGCATGGAGACTCCCCAATTGAGCCCTGCCCTCCGGGAATTCGAATCTGCCCTACAGACCTACGAGCCCCGTCAAAGTGCGGGTCTGCCTGTTTCCGACTTGCAGGGAGGCTACCGCCCCATGGAGATCCTTGGGGATCCCACAGGGACAGAGGGGGTCTATGTGATCCCCACGGTTACGGAGGTAGAGACCTTGGTCAGAACCTATGGAGAATTTGGCTCCCGGGGCTTAGACTTTGACGGTGGCTATGTAGACGAGGCGGGATTTCTCCACTTGACTCTCGGTGGGATTGAGGTGGAGGAGTTTGGCCCCGTGTACATAGGCACTGCCATGGAGTCCCCGGATGATCTGCTCTTAGAGGGGGATCGGCTCTATCTGACAAAGGACGGGGAGCCCATGGGAGAGGGCGTGACCCTCCCCGCAGGAGGTGGCACAGGGGGGAACGGCTCTGTGATGAAGCTCATGAGCCTGACCCAGAGCAGTAGCTTTTCCGTCATGGACACAGCAAAGGAAGCCCTGATCCTATACGCCTGGTCCTCTGTAGACGGCACCGACGGCACCCCTACGGGAAAGGGCTCGGAAAGCTGGTATGTGGGAGACAAGCGAGTCTTTACCCGTAATACAGATCAGGGCGAGGGGAGCTTTAATATTATGCCCTACTTAGAGCCTGGCACGGAGAATGTGGTGAAGCTGACGGTGGAGGATGCCTACGGTACCACCCGTAGCCGTGTCTGGACGGTGAAGGTGATCTCCTTCGGCCTCAGTTGGGATTTAGAGCAGATGTCTGTTCATCCCTGCCGTACTATGGCAGTGCGCCTGATCCCCACAGGCATGGGAGAAAAGACCCTCCGTCTATTCTTAGACGGCAGGGAGCACTATGTAACCACGGTTTCCTCTTCCGGAAAGACATTGTCTGTAGATCTGCCTGCCCTGTCCCACGGCGTTCACCGAGTGAGAGCTACCTTGGAGATCACTGCAGAGGGGCAGACCATAGAAGCACAGCCCCTGACCCACGTGGGGATCTGGTACGAAGAGGGGAATGTAAAGCCTGTAGTGGCATTTTATGAAGAGGAATATAGGGTTCCCTGCTATGGAACGGCTTCTGTTTCGTACCTGGTCTATGATCCCCTGACAGAAAATGCCAATATTATTCTCTACGACAATGAACAAGAGATCTCCCTCCTGACAGTGGGCAGAGCCATGGAAATCTGGGCATATCGCCCCACCGCAGAGGGACAGAGAGTCCTATCAATTGCAGTGGCGGAAACCCAGGTGCGGGAGAGTATGACCCTTTCCGTAACCCCTCTGGGCTACGATATTGCCCCTGTAACAGCAGGACTTCTGATGGAATGCTCTCCTGCAGGCCACAGCAATACAGAGCAGGATCGCCTTTCCTTCGGCTACATCGACGGGGAGGGGGAGAACCATCCCTTCCTGTTCTCTCAGGGCTTCGATTGGGAAAACGGAGGGTTCCGCCGGGATGAAGAGGGGGTTACCGCCCTTGTGATTAAACGTGGCTCCACAGTGACCTTAGACAGGAGCTTTTTTGAAGGGGACGCCACCGCTTCCGGCAGGGAGATCAAGCTGATCCTGAAGGCCACTGCTTGCAGAGATTACGAGGCACAGTTCCTGACCTGCTACCATGCCCCTGTAGGTCTTATTTTAAAGGCCCAGGAAGGGATCCTGTCTTCGGAATCCGAAACGCTGACCTTTCCTTACTGCGAGGAGGATAAATTAGAGATCGATCTGAACATCGCCTCTTCAAAGGAACATTCCATTGCCTCTGTGTGGCTCGACGGGATCCCCTCCGGCATTATCGCCTATGCTTCTACAGACTCTTGGGCACAGGCTGTGCCACAGGGTGTGGTCATCGGTTCCCCGGATTGCGACGTGTGGCTCTATGGCATCCGTCTGTACGGTAACGGCCTGACCAAAGAGGATATTCTTGCCAATTTCATTGCAGATGCCGGCACAACGGAGGAAATGATCGCCCGTTTTGAGCGAAACGACATCTACTCCGCCTCCGGGGAGCTGAGCATGACCAAGCTCCAAAACGCAAATCCCGATCTCAGGATCCTCCATATTTCCGCCTCGGATATGACCACCTCCAAGAGCCATGAGGTCACCTGCAAGGTAGAGCTGTCTCATAAAAAGGGGATGGGCTTTACCGCAACGGGGGTCATTATGAAGGCACAGGGCACCTCCTCTCTGGAATAC
>JAZREB010000108.1:0-2177 GCA_045660585.1 Faecousia sp.
AGAATCTAAAACGGGGGAAGACACTGCCATGATCCGTACGCCGTATACGGGATCTTTCCCCGTAAAAATCGCAGTCACTTTCTTTTCTAAAGCAACATCAATATCCTCTCCACTGATAGTACAAGAGGTAGGGATTATGCAGGAAAATTCCCATTCTTTGGCAGAGGAAACAACCAGCTCATAGTTTGCATCCACAAACTGAACTTCAACGGTGCTTTCTTCCCACAGGTAACTACCGACATACGCCTCTATGACTTTTAGGTAGTCGGCAGAATTCTTTCCCAAATAGCTCTCGGGAAGGGCCGCACCTGCAGAAGCTTTCGTCCACAGTTCCTTCTCCAGGCGATTATAGTAGCCGGAAGAAACCATAAGGGACAGGATCGCCGTACTCAGGAGAACCAATGCCAAAATAACACCAACGGTGTTTCTCAGCCATCTACCCTGGAGTCCCTTACCCCTGTTGGGTTTGAGTAATTTGTCTTTTAGTTGTTGGAATTTGTTCTTCATATCGGACAATTACAGACCCCACTTATAGCCGAAGCCCCATACCGTGGTAATGTAGGTGGGATTTGCGGTATTGTCCTCGATCTTGATACGCAGACGACGGATGTTAACGTCAACGATTTTCAGCTCGCCGTCATAGTCTCTGCCCCATACTGCAGTGAGGATATCCTCACGGGAGAGTGCTCTGCCGGGATTCTGCATGAAGAGCTGAATGATGGCATACTCCACCTGGGTCAGCTTAATGCGCTTGCCTTCCTTCTCTAAGGTGCGATTACGTGTGTTGAGGATAAAGGGCTCATGTACAACGATCTCGGGATCGGATTCCACACCACCGCCGATACGGCGATAGAGGGCGTCGATTCTTGCCGTCAGCTCAGCGGGAGAGAAGGGCTTGGTCACATAGTCATCTGCGCCTGTCATAAGGCCGGTAACCTTGTCCATCTCCTGGGTTCTGGCAGTGAGCATAATAATGCCAATGGTCTTATCCGTAGCGCGGATATTACGGCAAACCTCAAAACCGTCGATATCCGGCAACATAATATCCAGAATCGCAACACCGATATCGGGATTCTCCTTCAGTCGATCCAAGGCCTCCATTCCGGTGCCGGCCTCGATGACCTCGTAACCTGCTCTGCGGAGATTGATAACCACGAAACTGCGGATACTGACTTCATCCTCTAATATCAATACTTTTTTCATTGTGTCTCCTCCGGTTTCTCTCTTACATTTCTTTGTCGATTCTCTTTTTCTATTATGAAAAGAAATGTTTCTGTATTACCTCTTATTATATCACACTTTGTAATAAATGTGTAGTGCCTTTGTTAGATTTATTTCAAAACTACAGAAGAATCTCCTAAAATTCTTCTCAATTCCTGCAACATATCCTCTCTGAGAGAACAATTTGTCCCTCTTCTGATACCGCTGTCACTGTAATAGAGAACTGCCTGTGTCGTTCCGGGGAACATATTAAGGATGGCACGAACCTTCCGATCCTCTGCGGTTCCCTCGCCCGGCAGTTTGATGTACAGCTTCTTTGCCACAGGTTTGGCAAGCTCACGGATGGGATAGATCTCGTTTGCTACCATCTGGGGTGCCTTTTCGTCCCGTACCGACAGCCTTCCCTCTACAACAACGGGAGTATTCTCCTTTAACAGATCACTACGCTTCGCAATAACTGTGGAGAAAACCAACAGTTCCATCGTCCCCGTATCATCTTCTAAGGTCACATAGGCCATGAGGGTATTGTTGCGGGTGGTCTTTGTCTTAACGGTTTCTACGACACCTGCAATACGGACGATCTGCTCATCCCGATAGACCCCGTCTCCGTTTTCAAAGGATTGGAGGATCTGCAGGATGGGTACAGCCCCACTGCCTTGGAGCTGTTTGCGGTACTCGTCCATGGGGTGCCCGGAGAGGTACAGACCAATGGTCTCCTTCTCCATCTGCATCATTTGATTCTTGGGTAGTTCCTCCATGGAAGGGATGGTAACACCGCTGCGCCCCTTTTCTTCAAAGAGGTCAAAGAGTTGGATCTGCCCTTCCAGATTGTGTTTCCGTCCCTTGGCAATGTCCTCCATGATCATCTCGAAGCCATAGAGCATCTGGGCACGATTGAGCCCAAGACCGTCCAGTGCGCCACACTTAATGAGATTTTCCACGGCACGCTTATTCAG
>JAZREB010000109.1:0-3580 GCA_045660585.1 Faecousia sp.
CACGGTCGGGGCCTTCTACGATCAGGCGTCCCATGTGGGAAACATCAAAAATACCACAGTGCTTACGGTCGTACAGATGCTCGGTAACAATGCCGGCGGGATACTGGATGGGCATTTCCCAACCGCCAAAGTCTACCATAGTGGCTCCTGCCGCTACATGAGCATCATACAGAGGGGTTCGCTTCAGTTCACTCATTGTACATTTCTCCTTTATAAAATAATCTTACGATAAAATTCCTGCTTTTTCCAGAATCACGGGAACGTTCTTTTCTGCGCCGATGGCCATGATGTGGACACCGGGGCAGAGGTTTTCGGTCTTGATTTGGGCAATCAGCTCTGCGGCTAACTCCATACCCAGCTTTCCGGGCAGACCCTTCACGCCGGTAGTCTTTCCTTCTTCTGCGGCGGCGGCCAGACGGTCGATCTGATCTTGGGGAACTGCAATGCCCGGCACATTCTCGTTCATGAACTTTGCCATGCCCGCAGTCTTGAGGGGAATGATACCTGCCATAATGGGAACAGTGATGTTAGCCTTATCAACGGCGTCCATGAACCGCTTCAGACTCTCGATATCAAAGATACCTTGGGTCTGGATATATCCGGCACCTGCTTCCACCTTCTGGCGGAGCTTGTTGATCTGTAGGATCATAGGCTCGTATACAGGGGTCACCGCCGCACCCTTAAAGAATTTGGGTGCGCCTCCTGTTAGGGGATTGCCACCGCAATCACAGCCGGTTTCCTCCATACGGGAGAGCATATTCAGAATGCCCACAGAGTCCAAATCGTAAACGGGCTTGCTCTGCTTGCAGTCGCCTACTACAGGGTGATCGCCGGTCAGTGCCAACATGGTATCGATGCCGAAGGACGCGGCAGACAGAATGTCTCCCATGATCGCCATGCGGTTACGGTCTCGACCTGTAATCTGGAGGATAGGCTCCAAACCTGCCTGTTTCAGGTGAGCACACAGACCCAGAGATGAGGCCTTGAGACAGGCAGATTGCATATCAGTGACATTGATGCCGTGAACTTTGTCCTTCAGAAGATTAGCAACTTCTACCTGTTCAGAAAAATCATAACCCTTGGGAGGGGCCATTTCTGCGGTAATGGCAAATTGTCCGCTTGCCAGTGCAGCTTGCAGTTGACTCATTTATTTCTTCCCCCTTAAGTTAATATGTCTGGGATAGTAGACCTCACTGTAGCCCTTGTCTGGGCGAGTTTGAGAGAGCTTATCCTCCTGTCCGATAGCGACCAGTCGGTTATAGATACGGATCCATGCACAGTCGTTTTCGGGATCTACTTCGCACTTGCCGTTCTTTTGACCGCCACAGGGGCCGTTGACCAGAGACTTGGCGCATTGGGTAATGGGGCAGATGCCACCGGTGGAACCCAGAACGCAATCACCGCACATACGGCAGTACTCATGGAACATCCCCACGCGCTCGATCTGACCCAGAAACATGGTGTTGTTGGCAGGGTAGATAGGGAGGGAAATGTTGTCGGCTACAGTCTGTACACCGTCACCGCAGGCCATGCCCACGATGGCTTCTGCACCGCAATCACGGAGGATCTTGGTGTCCTTTTTTACCAGCATCTTATGGCAACATTCTTCCGGGAGAACGGTGACCACAACTTCGATCCCACGCTCCTCCAGAAGGACCTTCATTTCTTCGATTTCCTTTTCACCACCGGTTTGACAGGCGGCGGCGCAGTTGCCGCAGCCTACGATGGCGACCTTTTTTACATCGCCCAACATGGCCAGAAGCTCTTCTAAGGGCTTCTTCTGTGTAATGATCATACGCAAATCTCCTTGTGATTAGTATAAAAAGAAAAGAGGCACAAAACACCCGTTGAGGATGATTTGTGCCCCTGCTAAAATTACCTGAGAGATTCCCGAGAAGATCCCGGTTGCACCTTCGGCGTGGGGAAGCCCACTCTACAGAGTATCGTCATGGCTCGGTCCTTTTGCCTGAGAGTTTCTGCGTTCCCCTTCGGCGTCGGAAACGGTGTTCCGATCTCTCCCGAGTCAATCATTCGATCTATTTGATTGTGCCTGCTAATTGGTAATATTATACCAAATGGAGCAATGAATGTCAAGGATGAATATGCTATTTGACAAAAAACATTCTCCCTGTAACAGTGATCAATTGTCGGTTGAGGAATTCTGCTTACAGAGCGTGGCCACCGGAAACTTTGATGACCTGTCCTGTGAGCATGGAGGCTTGCTTACTTGCGAGGAACAGAATGGTTTGTGCAATGTCCTCGGGCTCTATGAGCTTGCCCATGGGGATCAAGGGGAGAACCGCCTTTTCCAATTCTTCGTCGATCCAGCCGGTCTGGGTGGGGCCGGGGGCAACGCAGTTGACGGTGATGCCGTAAGCGCCTACCTCCATGGCAATACTGCGAGTCAGGGCTTCTAAGGTTGCCTTGCTGGCACCGTAGGTGATCTGTCCTGCAAAAACCTGTGCCGCATCGGTGGACAGGTTAATGATCCTGCCATAGTCTCCACGGTTGTTGACAAACTCTCGGATCATTAGGAGACTGCCCCGTACATTGACGGCAAAGGTATCGTCAATGACCCCTTGGGTGATTTTTTCAATGGTATCAAAGCCGTTTTCGTCATCGGTGGCGGCATTGTTGACCAGAATATCCACTCTGCCGTATTTGGAAAGGACGGCGTGGTAGATCTCTTTTACCTCGGCTTCTACGGAAATGTCTTTTTCCAAGATCAGGTAGTCTGCGTTAATCCCTTTCAGTTTTTCTCCCACTGCATCTGCGCTTCCTGCATTGGCCCCGTAGTATCTGTCTACGCCGTTCTTGCCCGTTTTAGCCGGATCATAGGGACGGGAGATCTTCTTATATACCAAAACCACCTTCGTACCCTCTCGGGCAAAGGCAAGGGCAGTGGTAGCCCCAATGCCCCAAGGGTTGTTTGCTCCCGTAATGATAGCAACTCTGTCTCTGAGACCGTAATCGATCATGTAGATTCCTGCCTTCCCATAGTAAAATCCACTTTCAGGCCGAAGGCGATCCAACGACCGTCAATATCTTCTACAACGAATTCTTTGTTTCCGTAATCGGCGGTGTTTAATCGCCGTGCAAAATTCACATTCTTTTCGGCAAACTCCCGTTCCAGTGCTTCCTGTTCATCTGTGTAAATATAAGTATCGAATCCATAGCCGTATAAGGTGCGATTGGGGATGACGGAATCCCGGTTTGCCTGTAACAAAATGATCTCACAGCCCTCTCGATACAGACAGATGTGGGGTTCTGTGCAATCCAAATACTCTACGGCACGGAAGCCCAACTTAGATACATAATAGTCTGCTGTTTTCCGGATCTCCGGAACAGGGAAAATACAACTTAACCCTCTGATAGACATAGAATGATAGCCTCCTTGAAGCAGTGTAGGAATATTGTAACAGACAGGAGGGGGAATTGTAAAGGGGCTGTAAAAAAAGTCCCCCAAAAAACAGCAGGCTGTGCCGAAAGGTACAGCCTGCGAATTTTTTACAGAAAAAGGGCTGATCCTGTAGAAAAATCAGCCCTTTGGTGTTATAATTTAACTGCAATGAAAAACAAC
>JAZREB010000110.1:0-6120 GCA_045660585.1 Faecousia sp.
GTCAACGCCAACAACGGCCTGAACGAAAAGGGAACGGCAATCAGCCGTACCAAGTACATTCAGGATGCTCCTATTGTCGCTATGTGGAATCATCCCAGTAATAAATGGGGTACCTTTAACGAATACGCAGGCTACTCTGAGGCAAGAGACGAGATCATCAATCTGATGGAGGTGCGTAACAACGGCGCAACCTACGATGCCAGCTATAATTCCGCACTGAGCAAGGGCTGGCACATCGGCCCCACCGCAGGTCAGGATCACCACGGCACCGAATGGGGCACCGTAAACGAGCTTCGTACGGTGATCCGTACGGACGATTTTACGGAAGCCGGTCTTTACTGGGCACTGTCCCGCCGTCATGTTTATGCTACCGTAGACAAAAACTTCCAAATCTATTACGATATGGTGGTAGACGGACAGACCTATCAAATGGGTGACATTGCAAAGTATGGGGAAAACGCAACGATCACCGCGATCCTTGAACTGTTCCAGCCCGACGGCGAAGCCATTGGAAAGGTGGAGATCATCGGCAAAAACAGCGTAGTAGTTTATACCATCAATCTTTCTGACAGCTATGCTTATTTGGAGATCCCCTTAGACGGGGCACAGCCCTATTACTACATCCGTGTGACTCCTGCAGACAAACAGCTTGCCTATACCGCTCCCATTTGGCTGGAAGCCTGCACAGAGCACAGCATTAAGGTAGACGAGGCAGTCCTTCCCACCTGCACGGTCAGCGGCCTCACAGAAGGCTCTCACTGTGAACTGTGCGGTATGATCCTTACCGAACAGGAATTGATCCCTGCCACCGGTCACAGCTATACCTATACCGATCTGGGTGACGGCACCCACAAGGTAGCTTGCAGCCTTTGCAACAGCACCGAAACCGAGGGACACGTCTTTACAGATCATACCTGTATCTGCGGTGCATTTGAGATTCTTGATCCGATTATGGATCAGAAGATCACCATCGGTCATACCCTGAACCTTGCCAGCGATATTTCCGTCAACTTCGCTGTTCCTGTCACAGCACTGGATGGCTTCGATATGGATACGGTCTATGCAGAATGTCGCTACTACAATTATGTGGGCAATGAACGGGGAGAAGAACGGGTCGTGACCATGAAACCCGTCCTCAACGGCAAGTATTATTACTTCACCTTAGAGGGACTCATTGCCACCCAAATGACTACGGAATTGACCACCGTTCTCTACGGCACCAAGGATGGACAGCACTATTATTCTCCCACAGATACCTACAGCATTGCAACCTATGCCTATTCTCAGCTGAGCAAGACCTCTGTTCCCAATAGCCTGAAAGTGCTCTGTGCAGACCTGCTCCGCTACGGCTCTTCAACGCAGGTTTACAAGGGTTACTGCACGGATGACCTTGCAGACAAGAACCTGACAGAAGCACAGCGGGAGTATTTATCCGATACAGAGACCCTGACCTTTGGCTCTGTGAACCAAGTGGGAACAGATTTGGCAAATCCCACCATCAAATGGGAAGGCAAGTCTCTGGATCTGCAGTCCAAGGTGGGGATTAAATTTATTGCAAACCTCACCAACTATACCGGTAATAAAGAGGATCTCTCCCTTAAGGTCACCTATGTAGATCGCACCGGCACCCAACAGACAGTTATTTTAGAGGATATGGAGCTCTATAAAGAAAACCGCAGCCTCTATGCTTTCAGCTATTACGGACTGTTGGCGGCAGAGCTCCGCATACCTGTGACGGTACAGATCATGGAGGGGGACACCCCTGTTTCCTGCACCTTGACCTACAGTGCAGACACCTACGGAAACGGGAAAGATGGACAACTTTTGACCGTATGCAAGACCCTATTTGCCTACAGCGACAGTGCCCGAGACTATTTTAACCAATAAAGGAGATATCCCAATATGGATTACAGAAAAGAATCCCTGAGGCTTCATGATGAGTGGAAGGGAAAAATCGAAGTTGTATGTACCGTTCCTCTGGAAAACAGAGAGGACTTGTCTTTAGCTTATACCCCCGGTGTGGCACAGCCCTGCTTGGAGATCCGTGACAACCCGGAGCGGAGTTTTGACCTGACTCGCAGACATAATCTCTGTGCCGTCATTACAGACGGCTCTGGGGTTCTGGGGCTGGGAGATATCGGCCCGGAAGCCGGTATGCGTGTTATGGAAGGCAAATGTGCGCTCTTTAAGGCTTTCGGCAATGTAGATGCCTTCCCTCTGTGCATTAAGACCAAGGATGTGGATGAATTTGTACGGACGGTATATCTCCTGTCCGGCTCCTTCGGTGGTATCAACTTAGAGGATATTGCGGCTCCCCGTTGCTTCGAGATCGAGAGCAAGCTGAAAGAACTGTGCGATATTCCCGTATTCCATGATGACCAGCATGGTACCGCCGTAGTTGTTCTGGCAGGTCTTACCAACGCTCTTAAGGTGGTTGGCAAGAAAAAGGAAGAGGTTAAGATCGTCACTGTAGGTGCCGGTGCAGCGGGCATTTCTATTGTAAAACTGCTCTTGAAAGCCGGTTTTACCAATATCACCATGTGCGACAAGCAGGGAGCCCTCTACCGTGGCTGTCCCGGTATGAATTGGGCGCAGGCACAGATGGCAGAGGTCACCAATCCGGAGCAGACCGGCGGTACCTTGGCAGAAAAGCTGGTGGGGGCAGACGTGTTTATCGGCACCTCTGCTCCGGGCCTCGTAACACGGGAAATGGTGGCTACCATGAACAAGGATGCCATCGTTTTTGCCTGCGCCAACCCCACCCCGGAGATCATGCCCGAGGAAGCAAAGGCAGGAGGTGCCAAGGTAGTATGCAGTGGTCGCAGTGACTACCCCAACCAGATCAACAACGTTCTGGTATTCCCCGGTATTTTCCGCGGTGCCTTTGACGTAAGAGCCAAGGCCATCACCGAGGAAATGAAGCTGGCCGCCGCCGAGGCCCTTGCAGACCTCATTTCCCCGGAAGAACTGAACGAGGAATATATCATTCCCAATCCTTTGGATCCTCGTGTCGCCGCAGCAGTGGCACAGGCTGTTTCCAAAGCCGCCAAGTGATAGAAAGAGGGGATAGTCATGAAAAAAACAGTAGGATATTTGCTGATTTTGGTACTGGTTTTGGGAATCTTTGTATCCCATATTCCTGTAGCCTCTGCTACGGAGTTTCGCGACGACCTGAGAGCAGCAAGAGACTTATCAAAAGCGGAAAACTATAGCACAGACTACACCCTGACCGGTGACGGCCCTACGGATATGATAGCTGTTGCCTTTGCACAACTGGGAAAAAGCGGCGAAACCCTTGGATATACTGACAATTGGTGTACGAATTTTATTGGAGATTGCGCTATTTTGGCGGGGCAAAGCTCTGCGATTCCCATGACGATGGATTTTAGAACCTTAGAAAATTATATCCTTACAGCCGGTGGATATGAGGTTTCCGTGGAAGATGCTAAGCCCGGAGACCTGTGCTTGTATAAGAATTACGCATATTTTGCCAATCATATTGAAATGATATATGAAGTCGATGGCACCAATATTTCCACCATCGGGGGCAATTCTCCACGAGGTGGCAGCTCCGCTACCGTAGGCTCTTTTCCTATTAATACAGTTGCAAATTATGAGTCGGCATCGAATATTTATAAAATTCTGAGACCCAATTATGTGACACATACCAACCTTCCTATAAATGTAACCAGCGACCGGCCCTCTTACTACTATGGCACGGAGGTCCGTGTGACATGGTCTTCCACTGTTAACGAAGAATCTTATCAGATCGATATGTATTGCGATGACAGGTTAGTCATCAGTCAAAACCTGGGTGATGTGAATGCATATACCTTTGCCGCTATGGAGACCGGCAATTATACTGTGTATATTACATCCATCAGAGGGGAAGAAGCGGTTCGTTCTGCCCCTTGCACCTTTACGGTAGTTTATGAAGCGCCGGCTATCAGGCTAAGCGCCTATAATCGGGATGTTAAGGCGACTTGGTCTGATGTAGCGGCAGAAAGCTATTTTGTCAGCCTCTACGATGCCGATACCAAGGAAGTGCTATATGAAGAAAATTTAGGAAAGACCTTTTCTTGGAAGCAAGTACTGGGTCTGGGAAACTATACCTTCAGCGTAAAGGCAGTGTACAGTAACGGCGTAACGATGGAAGGGACATTTGACTTTTCCAGAAACCGATACATTGCTATGACCAACAAAGGCCCTTACGCCACCTTCGCCCCCGGGGAAGAGATCATTCTGAGCGTGGATGCGGAGGAAGGGTATGCTGTTTCCTATACGATCTATTTTACCCCGGAAGGGGGAAAAAGAAAGCAGGTTACTTCTGTTAGAAAATACAGCGGTAAGTTGTTTACTCATACTTACACGGCAACAGAACCGGGAACCTATGATTGTATTATCCGAGTAGAGACGAGCTATGGGTACATGGATAGTGAGCCCGTAGTCTGGTATGTGGCAGAGGACTGCACCCATAACTATACTGCCGAGACGGTAGCGCCAACCTGTACGCAGCCGGGTAGTACCACCTATACCTGCGCTCTATGCGGTGACAGCTACACCGAGAGCATTGCTGCCATGGGTCATGACTATGTAGGAAAAACCACCGCCGTACCTACCTGTACGGAGGAAGGTACCACCACCTATACTTGCTCCCGGTGTGGCCATGGCTATACGGAACCCATTCCTGCTATGGGACATCAGGCTGTGATAGATGCCGCAATTGCCCCCACCTGCCTAAACTCCGGCATGACGGAGGGAATGCACTGTGAGCGGTGCCATACTGTCCTTGTGGCGCAGGAGATCATGCCTCGTCTGGGACACGATTATCAGTATACCGATCGAAATGACGGCACCCATATAGGAGCTTGCAACCGTTGCAACAAGACCCGGACAGAGGGGCACAAATTTTCAGCGGGTACTTGTATCTGTGGAGCAGAAGAGGAAAAGACTCCTCTACAGGAACCTACGTGGAAAATGGGGCATACCCTAAATCTGGCAAGTGATATTTCCATCAATCTGGCTGTATCTAAGGCGTTGTTGGAAGGATTTGATATGGATAGTGTTTATGTTCTTGCTGAGATAGATATCTACGATCAAAGTACCAAAACAGGTGTCAATACATTAAAAATCCTACCCGCGGAGCAGGGAAATTACTACTATTTCACCATTGAGGGACTCACTGCCGTAAACATGAACGACAGGATCCGTTCTGTCCTCTACGGCACCAAGGATGGTCAGGTTTATTACTCTCCCATTGACGACTACAGCATTGCGGATTATGCATACGCCCAGATGAATAGAGCTGCTGTACCGGAAAGTCTGAAGGTTCTCTGTGCAGACCTACTGCGCTACGGCGCTGTGGCTCAAATTTATAAGTCCTACCGCTCAGATATCCTTGCAGACAGTGCAATGACTGCAGAGCATAAGGCTCTTCTCAGCAATACACAGACAGTATGCTTTGGAAATACCAATACTGTTTTGGACGATCTGCCCAATGCTTCCATCAAGTGGGAAGGTAGATCACTGGATCTTGCTTCCAAGGTTGCGGTCAAGTTCATTTTCTCTATGGGAACCTACACGGGCGACCTTTCTGAGCTTACCCTCAGGGTCAGCTATGAGGATATCTACGGCAATAGGAAGCACTTGACTGTGGAAAACGGGGAACTTTACAATGCTGACCGGGGCTTTTATGCTTTCACTCTGGACGCCCTCTTGGTTGCAGAGCTTCGGTCTGTTCTGACTGTACAGATCTATGCAGGACAGACACCCGTCTCTTCTACGGCACAATACAGTGCAGACAGCTACGGCAACAACAAAACCGGAACCCTCCTCGACCTATGCAAGGCTCTCTTTGCTTACGCCGACAGTGCAAAAGCATTTTTTGCAAGTTAAACTGTGGAACGCAATGCAAAAGCAAAATGCGGCATAGGTGAAATAAGAACGAAATAAAAGAAATGGGGCTGTAAAAAAACAGTTAAAACAAGACGGCGAGTCTCTGTAAAGAGGCTCCCCGTTGACCATTGTTAGAAAAAATTTATCCAAGACCGTGTAACATGCTAAAATGCTGGGAATTTGAACAGAAATCTTCTGAATTTATCCGCTTTTGAGCGCACCAAA
>JAZREB010000111.1:0-4169 GCA_045660585.1 Faecousia sp.
TATATACCCAGGGTATCGAGCTGTATAAGGCTATCAAGGCTATGGAACCATATGCGGATGGCAATGCAAACGGTCGTTTTTCTTCAGCACTCTACACGGAGTTTAATAGCTATTTAGCTACCTGTATCTCTACCTATAATACCAATAATAAAAATGGCATTTCCACCACTGAGGAAGCCTCTCTGAAAGCCGACATGGATGCAAAAGCGAAGGAACTCCTCAATTATCGTGATAAACTCACAAACGATGACAGCTCTTTGTCCTATATCGATGTTCCCATTGAGGTTTTGGACTTCCGTTCCGACGGTATGCTCTTTGAGTGGACCACAGGCAGTTATCATTACGGTCTCTGGGGTGCTCCCGGCAAAGACGAATATCCGAACTTGACGCCCAATCAAAGTGTTCATACAGGCCTAACAGAGGATAAATTGGTCAAGGGTCAGATCGTCTATAAGGAATCTACCGTAAAACATGTTGCAACAAGGTTACAAGGAAAAGAACGTGCCACCGACTGGGTCGCAGATGGTGGAATTCCCGGTGCAAACGATATCTTCTATCAGCGGATGAATGAACTGACGGAACTGGGCACCTTTGCCAAGACCGTTGCAAAAACTGATACCGAGGCAAATGGTGGATACCTAAAATGGTCTCAGGTGGAAACCTACTACGATATGGCATATTATATGCTCAGCAATTTCTGGAGAGCTGTAGAGGACGGGGATGATATCGATCCGGTAAATGATATTGCCTATAATATCCTGGTTCCTGAGCGGAAGAGACTACGCATGTACTTAGACCCTGAAACGGGGTTGTATACATTGGATGCGGCTTATGAAGTTGGATACGACGGCTATTATACCTTCAATACTATGCCCAGAACCCCCACAACCAGAATTGACAATGATGCATTTTTTACTCCTGTCAATCATCTGGGCTACGAGACCGATGACTATTTAGCATTTTTCGGGGGCGATACGGATAAGGGTACCAGTCTGTCCAATACCTACAATCAGGAACTGAGGGAGACAAACTACAATTTCTCTCTCCATGCAGAGGGTAGCTTTGTCTACTACCGTGACCAAAATTTAAAATTTGAATTCATTGGTGACGATGACGTTTATTTCTACATTGACGGCAACCTTGTTATGGACTTAGGCGGTGACCACGGCGCCGCCGGCGGCAGGCTGTTCCTCAATGATATCGCAGATGATTACGGATGGGTAGATGGTGGTGTGTATTCCTTCGATATGTTCTATATCGAGCGCCATACCGGTCGATCCAACCTAAAATTCTCCACCAATATCAACATCGTCGAAACCCAGACTATGACCACTAAGGGCATGTATCTGGAAAAATCCGGCGGTGTTTCCAAGGTAAGTAGCACTACCGGCATGGGCGAAGAACTTGCGGATAACGCTCTGCTCCGTGACGGTGACTTGGTAGCTTACAGCTTTAATATTGCAAACAGCCGTAATGTTCCCGTGTATAATCTTTCTTTTAGTGACCCGTCTATGGGTGTATCCCTTTCTTCCAAGGCGGTCAGCCTGTGTAATACCTCCTTAACCGGAGGCATCAGCACCGCTATTTCCGATATTAAGGTTTACTATCGCACACTGGAAGAAGATGGCTCCTATTACAGTGGCAATCCCACTAAAAAAACTGTTGCGGAGATTACTAGCCTGATCGATTCTGCAAACGGCCTGAAAACAGGACTCAATACAGGCAACTACATGGTTTCCCCGGGATCGGTTTCCAATCTACAGACTCTGCTCCAAAAAGGCATTCCTGCCAATTGTCAAATCCTAATCTATGGATTTAAACGGCAGGCGCTGAATTCGGTACCTACATATCAAAATACACTTAACTCTCTTTGCTATTATAACCTTTCAGGTACGGCTCAGTCTACCGCCGGTGTAGAAGAAATTCCCATTAAGGGTACTGCCAGCCGTATTTACAAGGTCACCGCAGAGCCACCCACATCTCAGAAGCAGGAGATCGTCCTGGATTATGGCAAGGCTGTAGAAATTCCTACCGACATCATCGGGCAAAATATTCACACCGATACTTTGACGACTGTCACAGGTTTTGCCGGTATTGTTCTAACCGGCAGTCATGAACAGGTACTGACCTATATTTCTCCTTCCAATTTGAAGTGTTCTTCTGTGGGGCAGACCTATGCCGGGGTACAGGGCACCTTTACCCGTACAGACACAGGACTTGACTATCAGCCTACGGAATTTATGGAGACCATCGAAACCGTTTATCTGGCATATAACATTTCCGCTACCAACTCTGATTATAAATATGTGCTGGTGGAGATGAATATCCTCCCGGCAACCTTTGTCTATTATGAATCGGACTTTGCAGAAGGTGTCATCAAAACGGAGGAAAAAGCCCCTAATTTGTTCATTGACTTCTCTAATACAGAAGAAGATTGGGAGCGGTACAGCAGTGACCCTGCTTATTGTGGTAACAACTTCGACAAAGCTTCTTCTTGGAGAACCAATGGCAATGCAAGCTCTTTTACTGTCAATAACACCGATGGAACCCTTTCCATGACCGCAGTGTCTTCTCTGGGAGCCAAGAAATGGCCGGATGTGATCCTGTATGCCAATGCGCCTGTGGATTTCTCCCTTGCCAATGCAGAGGTTTATCAGGTTCGGTTTAAGACAGAGAACTTTGTAAAGGGAACCCAATACTTGGAAGATTCCAAAACCACGAAAAATATCAATCCCTATCTAAACTTCAGAGTCAAGACCGCAACCGGTGAATATACCAATGCCCTCGTGTCGGCTACGACTTCCTTCACCTCTTATATGTCCACGGGGGATTATATTACCCTGACGGTAGAACTCAATGACGAAGTAAAGGCTTTTGAGGACATTACTTCTTTCTATTGCTACTTTGGCGGTATCGAGAGTGATCCCAATGCTACCCCCGGTGTTCTGACCATCGACTACATCTATGTAGGCACCAAGGCAGATGCTCCTGCAAGAGATTCCCTCTATTTTGACTTTACGGGTAGCGAAGATGCCAAGGATCGCTACGAACAGCGTCCATACGGTAACTACAACTATGACACGCAGGGATGGCAAAGCCGCGGAGACAATATGAATGCTGTGAACTATAATACTACTAACGGCACCATCTCCGCAACCTCCAACGGTGGAACCGCCGCCAAGAATCCCAATGTCTACTATCTGCAAATGATCGGACTGAACTACGACCCCTCTAATGCAGAAGTATTTAAGGCTCGTATAAAGTTGGAGAATTTCGTAGCGTCAGGCACCCCGGAGGTCTATGTGGACTTCATCGATCGGGAGGGCACGATTATCAAGCAGTGCAGCGGGTATTCCATCGACACTGCCGATCTCACCAACGGGAATTGGTTTACAGCTTCTGTTCCCGTTACCGCCGTGCAAAGCTGTGATACTATCGGCTATGTCCGTTTGAACATCAAAAATATCACAAACGGATCCTCTAACGGCAAGATAACTGTGAACTATCTCTATGTTGGGCCGGAAGATGATGCACCCGCAGGGGATCATCTGTATTTCGATTTTACCAATACCCCGGCTGATAAAGCACGCTATGCCAATGATCCTGCCTACGGTGGTTACAACTTTGACGACGATGCCTGCTGGACAGGCAAGTGGGACTCCAACGGAAATCATGCCGACACCATCGTAGATAATGTGGCAGGAACCATTACATCATCCTACTCCGGCAGTTCAGAGGTATACTTCTACACGACCTATAATGGAAAATACAGCACGAAAACCCTGAAATTCAATCCCAAGACGGCCGAAGTGTGGGAGGTACGCTTTAAACTCAATGCAGCACTGAGCGGCTCTGCAAATGTGCGACTGAACTACGCGGCCGATGGAAGTGCGGATATTCTCTACACGGAGAAAAAACCGACCTTTACCGATACCAAGGCAAACGAGTATATTACCATCACACAACCTCTGACAGCCACCTTCAAGGGGAAGAGTCAGATCGTGTCCTTGCGCCTTGCTTTTAACGGCATTCCGGCAGGAACAGAGATCACTGTGGACTATATCTTTGTCGGTGGCGAGGCGGATTTGGAGAAAGTAAGAGCTACGAATAATACAAATTGGCAGACTGTTAATGATTTTACTACCACGACAGATGATTATCAGGATCAG
>JAZREB010000112.1:0-6504 GCA_045660585.1 Faecousia sp.
GCCTCATAGAAAGAGCATGGGCAGAGGGCAAGAAAGTAGCTGTCCCCAAGATTCTGGATGACGAAATGGTTTTCCTCTCTCTGGAACCCGGCGACCCTATCGAAGAAGGCTACAAGGGCATCCCGGAGCCTGTAAAGGAGATCCCTCTCACAGATCCCACCGCACTGGTGCTCCTGCCCGGCCTGGCCTTTGACCCCATGGGGCACCGTCTGGGCTACGGTGGTGGCTTCTATGACCGTTTTCTGTCCGCTGAGCCCCACCCCACCATTGCCCTGTGCTTCGATTTCCAAATGCTCCCCCATCTGGACACCGAGGATCACGACATCCCCGCAGATGTGGTTCTCTCGGCTCCCACCGAATAAAAAAGATCTCGGAATGGATGAAAACATTCCGAGATCTTTTGTTTGTTCAACTATCAGGAAACCTGCTGTCCTGCAATGTAGACAGCCTTGCGGTTCAGGTCTGCATCGCAGATAATAAAGTCTGCACACTTGCCCTCTGCAATGGATCCTACCTGCTCCAAAGCGCCGATCTGCCGTGCGGGGTTGTAGCTTGCGGCACGGATGGCATCCTCCACGGGAATGCCGAAGGAAACGGCTCTGCGGAGGATCTCATATAGGTCAATGGCAGAGCCTGCAATGGTGCCGTCTGCCAGACGAGCCAGACCGTCTTCCATAAACACAGCCTGTCCACCCAGCTCGTATTCCCCGTTGGGCATGCCGCAGCAACGGAGGCTGTCGGAGATCAGAACCACACGGTCTGCGCCGAAGAGGCGGAAGATCAGGCGAACAGCCGCAGGATGAACATGGAGACCGTCGCAGATCAGCTCTGCGCTGACCTTTTCGTTCTCCGCACCGGCGGCAATGGTGCCGGGCTTGCGATGATGGATGGGAGACATGGCATTAAATACATGGGTCAGGTGGGTAACACCGGCTTCCACTGCGGCATAGGATTCTTCGTAGCCTGCATCGGAGTGGGCAATGGAGACGGTACACAGCTTAGATGCCTTTTGGATAAATTCCACACTGCCGGGAAGCTCCGGGGCAATGTCTACGATCCGAACCAGACCGCCACAGTCGTCATAGAGCTTTTGGAAGGCTTCGAAATCGGGGGTGCGGAGATAGTCTCCGTTCTGGGCGCCCTTTTTCTTCTCGGAGAAGAAGGGGCCTTCCATCTGGATGCCACGCAGAACGGCAACGCCGGGGATTTTGGCATCTACAAAGGCTCTGGCGGTGCCGAAAGCCTTGCTGAGGGTCTCATAGGGCAGGGTCATGGAAGCAGGTGCAAAAGAGGTCACACCGCACTTGCCGTAATATTCCGCCATCTTAACAAGGCCGTCATAGTTGCCGTCGGAAAAGTCTTGGTTGGAATTCCCGTGGGTATGTACGTCGATGAGGCCGGGGATCACATAGGCTCCCCGGAGGTCAACGGCATCCTCATCCTCGGTGAGGACATTAACAAATTTGCCATTCTCTACGGCAAATCCACCCTTTTCAAAACGGAAATTCTCCGTATAGATCATTGCATTTTTAAATTTCACGCTTATTCCTCCAACATTGGAAATATTTACATGTATCATTTTACATCTGTTATTACAAAATGTCTATGTCTTTTCTCTAAATGGCTGAATCAGACAAATTTTTCATTGAAAAAGGATAGTCCCTCTCACAGAACCTTTCCGGTTATCATGGCATAGGATGGACGGAGGTGATGTGTATGAATGCCTGCGAGCTGACAGCCTCCGTTACCGCCCCTGCCAATGCCATGGCACGGAGCTTTACGGAGGAGGAGCTGACTTTGATGGCATCCATCATTGTTCAGTTAGGAGACACCCTTGTTACCATCGCCACGCGCAATGCCATGTTGTCGGAAAAGACCGAGGGCTGACACTTGCCCTCGGTCTACAGTCCGTATACCCTTTTGTACAGAAGGTCTCGCAATGCCTCAAAGCCTTGTTGGGTAAGTGGGCCTCCCGTGGTCATGATTTTCAGGTCTACAGGCTCCCTTCCCCGACCCAGAGAGGGCTGTTTGTAAGGAAAATGGTTGAGCGTGAAGCCACACCCTTCGTAAAAGGTGATTCTTCGCTCTGTAATGAGGTTTTGTGGCATCTCCACCTCAAGACACGCATGCAAGAAATACCTCGCTAGAAGCGATTGTAGAGCCTCTGAGCCTATACCACGATTTCTGTAACATTCCCTCACGGCAAAATGCTCTATAAACAGGATCTGAGGCAGTTCCCACACCGCCAGAAAGCCCATTAGTTCTCCCCGGGAGTCGCAGATCCCGTAGAGCCTGTATTCATCTTTTTGAAGGAGCGCTAACTGATCCTCGTAGGATCGACGCTCCTCTTTCGGAAAGCTCTCTTCCATGATCTCATAGACCTGCGGAAAGGCCTCCTTCCCCAAAATCCTTAACATATCCTATCTCCCTAAAATAAGTCTTGACAAGTCCCGTTCTTTCTGCTATCATGTCCTATCAAACACATCTCACCCTCTGAGATCGGAAAGGAGAACACACTATGACCAAAATGATCCCCTATGAAAAGCTGTCCAAAAAAGAACAGAAAAAGCAAAATGCCATGAACCGTGGCTCCTGGGGCAATGTAAAGCCCGTGACCCGCAGATCCGAGAATCCCAAAGCCTATAACAGAGCCAAAGCCCGCAATGCCTATTCCGACAGTGGATATGGTGTTGCGGGTTTTTCTATACCTCGGTAGCTTCCAACCTGCGGAATCTGGGGATTTGTTCTCCCCCTACCTCTACGGTCTCGTTCCACATGGAAGCAGGTCGCACCCAAATACCAAACTCACCGTATAGAGCCCGATAGACCACCATCTCCTCCTCTGTTTCCGAATGGCGGGCTAAATATAATACCTCATAGTCTTTTCCCTTGTAGTGGCGATATCGCCCCGGTCGAATGTCCATAGATATCCCTCCTTTTCTATGAGCATATCAAAGATTGAGAAAAATTGCAAGAATTTTTATTTCTCCTATTGACTTTTTGGTCTACATGCTGTAGACTAAAGTTAGTCTACAGCATGTAGACCAATTAAAAGCAGAAAGAAGGTTCTGTTATGAACGATTTACAATTAGGTGCTGTAGAAGCTCGTTTTGCCGATCTGATTTGGGAGCGACAACCCATTTCCTCTGCCGAACTTGTAGTTCTCTGCGAAGAAACCTTCTCATGGAAAAAGTCTACGACCTATACGGTTTTAAAGCGTCTGTGTGACAAAGGCATTTTCAGGAGCGAGAAGGGGTCTGTGCAGGCACTTTTATCCAGATCTGATTACTACGCCATGCAGAGCGAACGTTTCGTAGAGGCGGCTTTTCAGGGCTCTCTGCCCGCATTCCTCGCAGCTTTCACCTCTCGCAAGAATTTAACCCCGAAGGAACTGTCTCAAATCCGCAAAATGATCGACAATTTTGAGGAGGGATAGATATGAGTAGCCTGTTTCTGAAGCTACTGAATATGAGCATTACCGCAAGCTATCTTGTCCTCGGCATTCTCCTTTTACGTCTCCTGTTGCAGAAAGCTCCAAAATGGATCTTTGTCCTGCTGTGGGGTTTTGTAGCCTTACGACTTCTGCTCCCCTTCTCCATAGAAAGTAACCGTAGCCTAATCCCTACGGTAACCCCCATCTCTCAAGAAGTTATCTCTTCATCCCAGAACATACCCTATGTTGATTTACCGGAGACATATCTCCCGGAGATCCCCTCTCTTTCCGGCTCCACGGGAAAAGCAATTCTTTCACAAGAAACTCCGGCGCAAATCGTCATAGAAACTGCCTCCTACATTTGGCTTTCGGGTATGCTGGTGATGGCCTCCTATTCCGCTTACAGCTATTTCCGTCTCCGTCATTCCCTAAAAGAGGCCATCCCCCTCGGTGAAGGTGTATGGGTCGGCGATCATATTTCCACGCCCTTCCTGCTGGGCTTTTTCAGACCCCGTATTTATCTCCCATCAGACTTAGCTGCAGAAGATATTCCCCTTGTCCTATGTCATGAGAGAGCACATATGAGGCGGAAGGATCATTGGTGGAAACCCTTCGGTTATATCCTGCTGACCGTTTATTGGTTCAATCCGATCTTATGGCTTGCTTATATTCTTTTATGCAGAGATATTGAGTCTGCTTGTGATCAACGAGTTATTCGGGAACTGGGTGCAGAATTTAAGAAGTCTTATTCCACCGCCCTTCTCCGTTGCAGTATTCCCAAAAAACGTCTGACCGCCTGTCCCCTTGCCTTTGGCGAAGGCGATCTAAAAAAGCGGATTTCCTCTATTCTTTCCTACAAGAAGCCCTCTTTCTGGATCCTACTCATTGCGCTCATTGCTACCATTGTCCTTTCTCTGTGTTTCCTTACAGATCCTCCGGCGAAAGAACCTACTTATGAAGTGTGCTGGTTTGATCTCCTGGAGACCGATTCGGACGGGGAATTGCAAAAATCACAGGTATCACAGCAGGTTCCCGGCAATCCCGATGTTCGTTTGGAAATCCGGCAAGGTATCTTACACTTGCACAAAGACGGAACAGTAACCTGTCCCTTCCCAACCCGGTACATCTTTAACGCCTTTTTTGCAGACCTTAATGAGGACGATTCCCCGGAGCTATGCTTAAGCAGCTTTACTTATGGCGAGGGGTATCTCTGGCCTAACCATTCAGCCCTTGTCTATGATTTTGTAACAGGAGAGGCTCATGATTCTACAACAGACTTGCCTTCCTCAGGCTATTATTTTGCTCTCGCAGAGGGAATCTTGACCCTTTGTAAATCCGATACCGGCAATGGTGATGATTGGGATAAAGGGTTGGATTTCTATCTGCAGAGGCTACGCAAAACGCCACCGGAGTCCTACGGAGAGCCTATTCTGTGTTGGAATGAGCGCACAGAGTCCTATGTCTTAGGGCGGAGAGAAAACGGCATCCTGTATCCTTTCCATTTAACTTGGGAAGGCAGACTATTGTCCCAAATGGATGACCAAGAGCTGGCAGAATTCCTGTTAAAGTCCATCCCCGACACCCCTCGGATCACCAATGACAAGTTGCAAATTGCCCGCAGTATGATTTCCACGGCTGAAAAAGATCCTAAAACCTACTACAACTTCTACAACACCGGGTCAGAAACCCAGTGGTATCTGAAAACTTACCGTGCCGCTATTGCATATTATACGGAACCTCATGCAAACATCCTTCCCTTTCAGACAGAGGCTCTTACACTGTCTCATGTCATTGAGTTGTCGAAAAAAGGCGAACAGCTCTCATGGGAGGATCTCTATCCCTATAAGGGCAAGGATATCGGTTCAGGTCTCTATGTAATAAATTTTCCCATAAATGACCGTTTTAATTTGGTTTGCTCCGATACCAAATTGACAGGTAGCCCTATGTCCGCCTTCTTATCCGACCGAGAGACCGGATTATCTATAGATATCCGCACCTGTGATATCCGTTCTTTTATAGATGCGGTACCCTATGAAAAATGGTTCGGTCATCCGGACAGAAGCGCCCTCTTGACCACATCCCATCCCACTATAGAAGGTCTCAGTTTTATCTTTGATCCCCAAAAGCAATCCATCACCGTAATGAAAGGCAACGCTATCGTAGAGACCCTACAAGGAACGGCTATGTTCGATGCCTACTTTGCCGATGTGACTTTAGACGGCACGCCTGATCTATGTTGCAGTGCCTCCATGGGCTCGGGAATATCCATGGGTAGTATTCTGATTTACGACCCCCTTTCCGGCAGAACCCAGTGGGTCACAGAAACGCTCATTGCCCATTATTCCTTATGGGAAGAGAACGGAAATCTGCTGATCAAGAGAACAGACTATTACGATGAAGATAGCGAGGCTCTCTACGACCTACGAGCTATTGCATCCGGTGCCTTGCCAAAAGTAGTAGATATCCTATCCCTTATGGAAAAATATCCCGAATATTTTGGCATGGAGTGCAAAAATGGATTGTCTCTTTATGTTAGCCAGGTAAATGAAGAAACCTACGCCTGCAGGCTTGCTCCTTTTGACGGTAAAAAAGAGATAGAAAACACAGACCTAAGGGAACTTCCCCCTGCCACCATGGATGAGATCCACAAGATTCTCCTTACCTATTCCTTAGAGGAAGGAAATCTGCATCTGATCCCCGTCAAAACCGCCTATTCCTCCGCAATCTACCCTACCGCCGAGGCATATCAAAAAGCAATCGAAGCAAAATATCTCTCCACAAATCCTTTATCCTACAATTAGTAATAACGCAACTATCAATCACAGTTTATCGAGCAGTTTGAAATTTCGATTTCCAAGAAAATGACCATCAGAAACACTGCACCAACTGTAGGGCAAGCTGCCCTCAGCTTGCCGTCCGCGAAGCGGCAGACGGTGAAAACTACCGAATTATTAAAGGTTGGTAGCTGTACAAATCTGTCTTTTCCGGCACAATTCGTATTATCGTAGCTTTTTTGGTATTGGCGGTTCCTGCACCGGCAAGCTGAGGGCAGCTTGCCCTACAGAGAAACT
>JAZREB010000113.1:0-2195 GCA_045660585.1 Faecousia sp.
AAGGGACAGCGCTTTGTGTTGCAAGAGAAAAATGAAGCAATGCAGGGAAAGAAAATTCTCTCCCTTTTACGAACTCTTTTGACACAAAAAAATGGATTATGATGGATAAAACACCCCCTGTTTCTGGTATGATCCCCCTAAAGTAGACAATGGAAATATCCAAAGTCTATTTTAGGGGGATTTTCTATGGCTAAATCGAAGTATAGCGCAGAAAGAAAGATAGCAATTGTAGAGCAGTATCTGTCCGGAGAGGGCTCGTATGGGAGCCTATCGAAAGCATATGGAATCGACTCAAAAACACTGAGGGCATGGGTAGCAAAATTTAAAGCGCAAGGGGAGATCGGATTTCAGGAACGAAATGGGAACCGTCACTATAGCAAGGAATTCAAGATTCGGTGTGTAGAAGCTGTATTGCTTGGTGAAGGATCTGTGGATGATATCGTTGCAAAATATAATATTTCCGACAGGCGTGTTCTCCGGCACTGGATTGTGTGTTATAATGCCAATATGGAACTCAAAAATTACGAACCGAAACGGGAGGTCTATATGGCAGAAGCACGGAGAAAGACAACGTTGGAAGAGCGCAAGGAGATCGTGGAGTATTGCATTAGCCACAACAATGATTACAAAGGCACTGCTTCAAGGTACGATGTTTCCTACAGCCAAGTGTATACCTGGGTTAAAAAGTATCGAGAAACCGGAGAGACAGGACTTGAGGACAAGCGAGGTCGCCATAAGAGCGACGACGAGGTAGACGAGTTAGAGCGCCTCCGTCGGGAGAATCTGCGTTTGAAACGGCAGCTTGAAGAAAAGGATATGTTGTGTGAGCTGCTAAAAAAAGTGAGGGAATTCGAAGGGATGTGAGGCTTAGCAAGGTAAGATTTGAATCAAAATATTTGGCAATAAAGCATTTTAGTGAGAATAGAAGTTGGAGCATCCGTTGGATGTGTCAGCAGTTAAATATTACAAGAGCAGCTTACTACAAGTGGCTTCGCCGTGAAATCCCAAAGATAGAAAAAGAAAACATTCTTATAGCTCAACTGATTCAGGAATACGATGAGCTCTTTAACCACATTTTTGGCTACAGACGAATGACAGACCAGATAAACAGATTTAACAGCAAACAGTATAGTAAAAATCGCATCCACCGAATTATGAAAGTGTTAAATGTTCATTCCGTTATCCGTAGAAAACGGAAGAAATACCAGTCTACCACACCGGAAGCTACAGCAGATAATTTGTTAAATCGAGATTTCTATGCAGAAGCGCCCAACCAAAAGTGGGTAACGGATGTGACAGAGTTCAAGTGGTATGAAGGCCCGGAGGTGCACAAGCTGTACCTGAGTGCTATTTTGGATCTGTACGACCTTTATCCGGTTGCATGGGTTGTAAGTAAGCGAAACGACAACAAGTTGGTGTTAGACACGTTTGAAAGAGCGATTTTCGACAATCCGAATGCTAAGCCTATCTTTCATAGTGACAGAGGATTTCAGTATACAAGCAAGATATTCCAAGCCAAGCTACAAAAACAAGGAATGCAGCAGTCTATGTCCAGAGTTGGACACTGCATTGACAATGCTCCAGCTGAGAACTTCTGGAGCATTGTAAAAAGTGAAATGTACTATCTCAACACTTTTGCAGATGAGGAATCTCTGCGTAACGCTATTGCAGAATACATAAGGTTCTACAGCACAGACAGGATCCAGAAACGCTTCATGGGTAAAACACCGGCAGAGGTTCGTGCAGAGGGGCTTGTCACCGACACACCGTCACAATATCCGATCCCTGTAAACAAACGGATAGAAAGGTACAAAGCCCGATTTGCTGCATAAACAGAGATCCGAGGACCATTGCTGATCCTCGGATACAGAGTAAAATTTTTATTTATTTTCCTGGTCTACTTGACAAGGGGCGGTGCACGGTTAGTGAAAATCGGAGAGGGGGTAAGTCATTACTTCCGCTTAGCGAACACGCCACCACGGACATTGGCGGCTTTGGCTCTTGCGATGGCGAATTGGTGTGCGTAGATATTGGCGGTGGTAGATGGGCTGGCATGACCCATTTCTGCGGCGGCAGTTACCACATCCACACCGTTCATGATCATGGTAGATGCCGCAGTATGGCGGAAGGCATGAGGATGAAGATGGGGCAGAACATGTTCCTTGCTGAACTTTGCCAACCAGTCCGTGATCCCA
>JAZREB010000114.1:0-14007 GCA_045660585.1 Faecousia sp.
AGAGTAGTACTCCTGTCCATCCTTTGTGCCGTGGAGCACGGAACGGATCCGATCGTTCATGTTGACCGCTGTCATGCCGGTGAGGGTGAAGTAGTAGTAATTGCCCTGCTCCACAGGCTGAATCTCTACGGTCTTTACGCCGGTCTTAACGCTGTCCTTGTAGGTATCGACTTCTACAGTCATGTAGACCGTATCCATGTCGAACCCACTGAGCAGAGATTTGGAAACAGCCAGATTGACGGAAATATCCGATGCCAGATTCAGGGTATGACCGATTTTCCAAGCGGTGTTTTCCTGAGGCTCCTTGATCTCAACCTGCCCGCAGATACACAGGCCGTTTTCGTAGCTGTGGGGTGTTTCCTCCGCAAGATCGCAGTTTTCACAGGTAACGATATGGGTGCCCCTATCCTTGAGAGTATATCCGGGAGCATGGCCTAAGGCTTCCACCTCGTCGGAAATGTAGGTCTCACCGCAGGCACAGATATAAGTGGTAAAGCCCTTCTTTGTGCATGTAGGCTCCGTCACCACATGTTGGCACAGATGTCCGAAGGATTCTATGGGTAAGTACCACTCCGGCAAGGGATATTCGCATGTTTCATCTGCAAAAATCATGCCACAACGATCACACAGATAGTGTTCCTTCTGCCCTGCCTCGGAGCAAGTGGGGGGAATCATGGGAATATAGGTGGTTTTGTGGGACAATGCAGGAATATCCTCTGTGTAGCTGTCACCGCAAGCGCAGGCATAAATGGCAATACCCGGCACGGTGCAGGTTGCTTCCGTAATGTCAGCTTCATAAGAGTGACCTGTTGCGGGGATGACTTCCTGCGCAGTCAGAATCTCACCACACACGGAGCAGTGTTTTCCTTCTGTCAAACCGGTTGCGGTACAAGTAGCAGCTACCGCCTTGTCGATAACTTCTGTATGACCCTTAGCAGGGACTGTTTGCTGTGCCGTAAGAACTGCGGAACAAACAGAGCAATGCTTGCCCTCTGTCAGTCCGGTGGCGGTACAGGTAGGAGCTACAGCGGCATCGGTCACCTCGGTATGCCCCTTGGCGGCAGTGGTGACGTTAAAATAGAAACTGCCGTAAGTTGTAGTTTTCCACGTGTACTTATCCGTACCGGTGGCGGTACAAGTAGGTGCCTTGGCAGTGGTCTTGGTATAGTCTGTGGTATTCAGTTTGGGCAAGGTTACGGTAGTGGCTCCGTTACAAACAGAACAAGTACCTGTCAGAGTGCCCGTTGCGGAGGTGGTGGGGTTCTTGGTTGCCTTGTAAGTGTAGCTATGTCCCGTGGCTTCTACTGTGGTCATGCCGGAGAGAACCTTGTTACAGACGGAACAATAGGTACCTTCTGTTAGGCCGCTTGCGGTACAGGTGGGAGCCACTGCCGTAGCAGAGGTTTCCTTATGCCCCAAAGCCGGTGCGGAATCCACAGTATTGCTATCTCCGCAGGCAGTACAAGACTCTGTAATTATATTGGCACCATCGGGGCCTACATAGATGTAGTCAAAGACGATCTGCCCCAATGCGTTAATATCCGTAGACTCTAAGTTGGATATCTGCACACGCAGAGCCGTGATCCTTTTGTGACTATCGGAATCCAGTCCCTTTACAGGGAAGTTCAGAGTCACAAATTCCCCACCTGTGACCTGCTCTGCGGTAATGTCGTATGCGTCCATGGTGTAGATCTTCTGGGTGCTTCCCGCACCTTCAAAGCGATCGGGACCTATGAAGTAATAAATCTGGATCTTTGCGGTCTTTGCACCGGCTTTCAGAGCCAAATTCTCGAATTTCACACGAATCCGGGCAACATGGCCGTTTTCCGGTTGATAGTTCAAGTTGAACCCCGTATTGTAGTCTGCTCCCGTCTGGAGCCACAGATGATTGTAGCCCCGGGAGGCAAATCCTGTTGTTAAAGTGCCGTTGTGCTGATCCACAACCGGTGCCTTGTAGCGGCTTGTAATAACAGACCAGTTTTTCCCATCGTCATAATCTACGCCGCCGTAAACCATACCCGTAGTATAGCGGTCTGCATTCTTGGTAAAGTTTGCAAAGAATGCGTTTTCCGGAATGTATGCCCCCACCTCGCACAGGGGTCTGCCATCCACATACTCACAGGTATGACCCGTGGAAGCAATGGGCTCCTGTTTACGGGTGATAGTGCCACAAGTGGTACAGTGTTGTCCATCGGTCAAACCGTAGGCGGTACAGGTAGCTCCATATCCCCGGTCGGTCGTTAAGGTATGACCCTTAGCAGGGATCACCTCTTGTTTTTCATAAACCACACCGCAGACGGAGCAGTAGCTACCGGCGGTCAGTCCGCTTTCTGTACAAGTAGCATCCCGTCCCGGCTGATTCACGGTGCAGTGCCCCAAGGGGCTCTCGTCCAAGGTCAGTTCCTCTCCACAAGTCGTGCAGGTATAGGTAGCTATTTCCCCATCGGAAGGTCCAAGGTAGATATAGTCAAAGGTCATGGTACCCGGGTTCTGAGGATCGATACTTTCCAGATTGCCCACTTGGACGCGGAGGGAGGTAAACTTGGTATGATCGGCAGAGTCGATACCCTTGATAGTAAAGCGGAAGATCACATAGTCTCCGCGGAGTTGATCTGCGGTAATAGAAATGGGATCCAGAGCATACACCGTCTCACTTGAACTGCCGGTACCTACAAAGTAGTAGATCTGCATTTTAGCAGCGCTTGCACTGCTGCTGACTTGCAGACCTTCAAACTTCATGCGGATCTGGGCAACATGACCGTTTTGGGGCTGATAGTTCAGTTTGAAATTGGAATTATAACTGGGGCCTGTCTGGATCCACAAGTGACCATAGTCTGTGTTCAAGAACCCCGTTTTCAGAGTTCCTGCTACGGTATCCACTTCCGGTTTTAAATAACGGCCGGTCAGGAGGCTCCAGTTGCTTGCACTGTCGTAATCCACTCCACCGTAAACACTGCCGGTGTATCGGGTAGACTCCCCTGTAAAGTTAGCAAAAAATGCCGTATCGGGTATCACACTACCTTCTGTGCAGGAAGGCTCCGCGAGAGAGGATACGTAGCTGTGCCCCATAGCAGGTAAGGTTTGGGCAGGGATATATTCCTCACCGCATCCGGTGCAGTAGATGGCCCCATTATTTCCCTCTGCAGTACAGGTGGGATCCTTGGGCATTTCTACCACATAGCCTCTATGATAGCTGTCCCCGGTGGCACTTAAGCGAAGATCCGTTGCATATTCCCGGGCACCGGCGGCAACATAGTGCTTTAACAGTTCCAGTTCCGTGGTAGAATCGGACAGTTCCGGATGGTTAGATGCGTAAATAGCAGCATCAAAGGTCTCCGACAACTTCATGCGATTGTTCTTCTTGCAGTTGGATAAGAAGTGCTTAAAGGCCTTTTCGTAATTTCCCTTATTCTCTTCTTGGAAGCCTTGAGAATTGTAGTTCATGTAGATCTTGACATCGAAATAAGGACTTGCACATCTACCCTCTTCAATGCCGTAGTTGATAAAATGCTGATATAATTTGGTCTCGTCGGTACCGTAGGCCGCCTTGAGATCGGGATAACGGTCTGCATAGTATTGAGCATCAAACACATAGGGCTTGATATCCGATGCAATGGACACGGGAGTATCATAGCGGAAAACGCCGTAGCTGAGAACATCCACTCCATCATAGGAAATATAATTGGTGGTTGCCAGACGGCGGAACCACTGACGGATATAATAGGTGGTCAGTTCATCCCCCGGACGGGAGGCATACATTCCGTAAGGGATACACCACAGGGCAGCATCGGGGTTAATGAGGTCATAGACCTCACTACCCATAGCCTGTACGCCGTGGTGGGAGATCTGGACAATGTCACTCTTCAGATTAAAATACTTAGTAGGATCGGATGCGTTAATATTGTGATAATATTTCAGCATAATTTCCGTAGCAGTGGTGCCGTCTCCCAAGAATAACACTGTTTTTCCGCTAAAGGTAGCACGGAATACCAAGCTGGTCTCGTTCATGTTATAGCTCAGCATTTCCGCTACAGTCATGTTGTAAACCTTGCCATTGGTCTCCAAGTTGCCGGTATACTTTCCGGTAATGTTATCCGCACCCCAGTAAACATCCTCTACAGTCAGGAGAACATCAATGTGAACCTCGTCAAAGTCGAAGGTGGAATTGCATTTTCCCGTATGACGTGCGTTGACAGAGATCAGGGGTGTAGGTTCCCCATTGGCAGTTTTCAGTTTAGCTGTGTGGGAGTTGATTTTATCCAGATACTTTTTGTAGGTTTCCAGATTGAATTTATAGAGATATTTTTCCGCCTCTTCCATAGTGGGGAATCTGTGGTAAACCGCATCTACGGTGATCTCCTTGGAATGGGAGGCGGCAACGCTCAGATATGCGCCGAAATGATCCAAATGGGCATGGGTAAAGAACCATGCATCCACATGGGGCTTAGCCTGTCCTGTGATCCGTTGCAGATAGGCAAAGAGATAGTCGCCATCCAGATTATCCGTAGGACAACCACCGTCAATGACAATGATCTTGCCCCCTCGGGTCTCAATGATATAGGACATCATCTTTTACATATCCCCGTCAGCAAGAGGCGGCCTGGAAGGGAGCTGATGGATCTTAGTCTCTCTATTGGTCTGCGTATCGGCTAAGGCGTCAATGGTAAGGGTCTCCTTGGGTACATACACACGGAAAATACAGTGCATATCTTCGGTGGTATAGTTCGTCATATCGCAGGGTGTTGTCCTGGACAGGTTGAATGCTCGCAGGGCATAATCTCCCCACCAATCCTCCGTCACATAGATCACATTGGAGGTAAGGGCAGGTTGGGTCGTTGCCTGGGGTTCGTCTGCAAGCCAGGCTTCGCACTGTACCGTCCAGCCCTTTTCAAACACGATGACCGATCCCACAGGGAGGTGGGATTTTTTCATCCGTTGGGTGGTATAGTAGTTCACTGCAGTAGCAGAAGAATTGACGGTATAGATCTTGTTCTTCTCACTGCTCCAGTAGGCACACCGTTCCAGCTTGGGATAGAAACGCTCGTAGCCTGCGGCAATATATTCATCGGGGAGATAAATGCGGAAAGCCTCATGGATGTCCGAAGGATTGAGGTCACTGAGGCTCCTACCGTCGGTTCTGCGGATATTAAAAGCACGGAGGGTAAAGCTACCCCACCATTCGGAGGTAACAACTACATGTTTCTCTGTGGTCTCTGCCGGGCGAGAGGATTGGCGTTCATCCTTTACCCAGCCTTCCGGCAGGTATTGCCAGCCCTCTTCCACCACGATCACAGAACCTACAGGGAGCTGTGTCTTGGTAAATCGAGGGGTTGCAAAGTAGCTGCCACTGTCCGATGCAGAGGTGATCACCTTGTTGTAGCTACCGGATGCAGTAGAATCCCAGTAGCCCCCTTTGGTCAGATCCGGCCGGAACTGACGATATTGACCGTCTATGTTCCATAGACCCTCATCATAGTCCCCATCCGCCGCCTCTGCCTCAGTGGCAAATGCAGTGGGGAGCATAGACAGCAGGATCCCACAGAGCAAAAGGATACTGATGATTTGCTTCGTTATCTTCATAAAATCGTCCTCCTTTGCAGACTTTTATGGCATTATCGTAACAATTATATCATATCACTGTTTTTTATGGAACCCCTTTTTTCTAAGATAACTCTTTACATTGCCAAAGTCCTATGGTAAAATATTCCCACTTTCTTTATGTGAGGTGTAACATCATGAAACGACTCATATCCCTCGTATCTATCATCATGCTACTGGCTGTTCTGCTGTCTCTGATCCCTGTAACACAGGCCGCCACCGCACCCACGGTCAATGTCATGACCTACAACCTAAAAAATTCCAACTATAACTTCCCCGCCGTTACCTCTATGGCTAAGGATAGCGGTGCGGATATCGTGTGTATGCAGGAGGTCAGCGGTCTGCAGTACCTGGGCATGAATACCGCTATGTCCCTTGCAGGCTACGGAAACACGCTGGGAAAATCCAGCGGTAAGAACAGCATCTTAGAAGCCGACGAGTATCTGCCCATTTATTACAAAGAGGACAAGTACAAGGCCTATGCCTGGGGCAGTTTCTGGCTGTCTGATACCATTAACGAGGAATCCAAATTCTCCGATTCCGCCTATTACCGTATCTGTACATGGGGCTGTTATCAGCTCATTGGCTCCGAGAATTATATTCTGGTATTCAATACCCATCTGGATTTCGGTGTGGATCTCCAGATCCGTCAGCTCAATGTCATTATGGAGCAGATGGTCTCCATTAGCAACAAGTATTTTAAGGCTAAGAATCACATGATTTTCTTAGGCGACCTGAACTGTGCCAACACAAGCACCACCCTCAAGTATTTCCAGGGTGATACCGCCTATCAGGGGAAGTCCAACAACTACACCATGCAACGATTTGACGAGACCCGTCAGATCGCCGCGAAAACCACCCCCAATTCCTTCGGCACCTATCACACCCAGCCCTCCGAAGGTCCCACCATGGATCTGGATCATATCTATGTCACTCACGCAGGCTTCCACTGCGATTCCTATGCAGTTCTCTCCAATGCCGCAGGCAGTGACCATCTGCCCGTTCTGGCAAATCTCCGGTTTAAGACCGAAACCTCCCACAATTACACCTACCGTTGGAGCAGTGCCGATACCCACAAGGTCGGCTGCGCCAACTGTAACTACAGCAAAACGGAAAAATGCTCCTATGCGGGAGATTACTGCAAATACTGTGGCGGTAGCTCCAAGCCCCAGACCTTTGAGCTGGTGACCTCCTTGGATCAGGTTGCCACAGGGCGCTATCTCATGGTCACCGTTGCAAACGGTGCTAACCCCGGATCGTCCCCCTATTACATGGGCACCGTCATCCCCGACGGCAACTATAATGCCATGCAGAGTATGGGGCTGAATTATTCTTCCCTCCCTCAAAGTATTACCTTGGATGGCGGAGTCGTTTCCTCTTCTGTCTGGTATCTCAGCGGTACTCACAGCAAATTCACCCTCAGTGACGCAGTGGGAAATACCCTAAACCACAAGGATCGGGATCTGTATCTGAACAAGGATGCCGTCACCTACTGGAATGCAGATTTCAGCACCTCCGCAGGGCACTTCGCCATTAAGGAAAATAACAGCTATTATCTTGCCAGCCGAGTAGATCTGGCGACCATAGGCTATACCAACAGCGCAGGCCCCCTCTTCGGCTGTGTCAACAATACAAGCACCGGCAACTATAAAATTTTCCTCTATCGGGATATCAGCTATTGCGCCCATTCCAATATGACCACCACGGTCTATCCTCCCACCTGTACGGAGCAGGGCTATACCCTCCGTTCCTGTCCCGATTGTAACTTCAGTGAAACCGTAAATTTCATCTCCCCCACCGGACACAATTACAGCTCCTTTGTGGTGCCTCCTACAGAAACCTCTGCAGGCTATACCTCCCATGTTTGTGAAAACTGTGGCATCGGCTACAACGATAACTACGTTGATCCCATTTACACCCTATCCTTCTCCGTCCCCCACGGCGTAGATCCCATTGCTTCCATGAAAAACACCCAAGCACTGGTTCTTCCCAATGTTACAGGACGCCCCACCCTTGCCGGTCAAGATTTCACTTTCTTAGGTTGGACTGTTCTGAAACAGGATCAAGTCCAAAGTGCCGATCTTACCAGCCAGATCTTCGCTCCCGGCACCACAGTCACCATCTCTGCAAACGTAACCCTTCGCGCTGTCTATGGATATCATCAAGGCACCGGTGACACAGAACGCGTCTTTACCCTCTATGACGGTAGCCGTAGCCTCCGTATCAACGATCGCGTGATCTTGGTCGCCACAGATTTCGACTATGCCATGAGTAGCACCCAGAACAGTTCCAATCGTCCCGCTACCCCCGTTACCAGATCCTCCGACAAGCTGACCATTACCACTACCTCAGAGCCTGTTGGGATCTTCACCTTGGGTTGGGGCGTATCCGGCAATGCACAGACAAGCCAGCTTTCCTTTAAAGACAGCAAGGGCTACCTCCGTGTACAGAACGCCTCGTCCAACACACTGGGAACCTCCTCCACACTGGATAGCTACGCTACCTGGGGTCTCACCAGATACACCTCTACCAATTCTGTCGCTCTGACCAATATAGGTGTTAGTTCTAACAATATACTCCGCTTTAATAGCGACAGTAGCATTTTTGCCGCCTACTCCTCCGGCGCTCAGAGCCCCATTCAGATCTACTATCTGACCTCCGAATTTGATCCCACCCTGTACTACACCACAGAATTCCCCCAAGAATGGTGCTCCCACGGAGAAAGCACCACAGTAAATGCCAAAGCTCCCACCTGCGAAGCTCAAGGCTACACCGGGGATACAGTATGTGCTATCTGCGACTATCTCCTGGAAGAGGGCACCGCTATAAATGCAACCGGTCACAGCTACAGCTATCAGGATTTAGGAAACGGTAGCCACAACAAGACCTGTTCTCTCTGCGGGCTCACCTTGCAAGAAACCTGTGTTCACGACAACGCCCCCTGTGTCTGTGGCAGTCTGCCTGCACAGGCCCTGTCGGATCCCAACCTGACTTTTACCAACCACTCCCTGTCTCTGGCAAGCAGTATTCAGGTAAACTTCTTTATTCAGAGCAAATATCTGACCTATGATTCCTATAAGATCGTCATTGAAAAGGATCTATATGATGATTTCAGTTGGGTCACCGATACCAAGATCTTTACCTTCGATTCCTTTGAAACCTATAACGGAACCTATTCCATGGTGGTTCTGGAAGAGGTTTATGCAACAGAAATGACCTCTGCTCTCCGAGCCACAATCTACGGATATCGAAATGGGGTTGAATATGTAGGACAGACCGACCGCTACAGCGTACAGACCTATGCCCTCAACCAGCTACGGAAGGAAGGCGCATTCCCTGAACTGAAGGTTCTGTGTGTAGACTTGCTGAACTACGGCGCCCAAGCACAGAATTATAAGAATTACAGTCTCCTCTCCTTTGCAAATGCACCCCTGACTACCGCAGAGCAAGCTCTGGCAAGTGACCCCGACTCCCTGAACCTGACCAATATCAAGACCGTCACCAACGAATCGGGAGCACAATATACCTTTGCAGGCAACGCTCTGCAAATGGGTAACAAGGTAGAGCTCATGTTTATCTTCTCCAAGGCAGAAGATTTGGAGGTGGAGATCACCTACCAAAAGGCAGATGGTACGACCTTCGCCCAAGCTTACGGCGAGGAATCCTTCCTCCCCTATAACAGCGGAGTTTACTACTCCCTCACCGTTGATACCCCGAACGCATCGGAAATGAGCACCCCCGTCACTGCAAAACTTTACTATAAGGGTACCCTCCAGAGCACCTGCCTGTACAGCATAGAGAGCTACTGCGCCTCCCGTATTACCCACGGTGACGCCCTGGCTGAGTGCTGTACCATGATGATGCTCTACGGCAACTCCGCCCGTAATTATTTTAAATAAAGCATGACCATAGCAAAATGCTCCCGACAGGAAACACTTCCCGCCGGGAGCATGGCTTTTATGCTAAATAAATCACAGTTTTTCGCGACCTTGGTGTGCTAAACAAGAATTTGTAAAGCAGGGGACTAATCCCTGTCTAGTGGACAGAATCATTTAATGATTTTCTTAATGACTCTTTTGATAAGCTGCTTGCTACCGGAAGCCGGTTTCGGGCAATTTTTCACAGCGCGGATATATTCGTCAGGGTCACCCTTTCGCAACAGTTCCACAGCAGTCCAATTTTCCTTGCTTTCATGGATATAATAGTTCCTCGCATTTTGGAAACTTTTCAGGCAAAGAATATCTTCTATCAATTTTCTGAGTCTTTCCTCACCTATTTCCTGCATACCATCCTGAAGATATAAATAAAACCAGGATGCCACCTCAGAGAACTGACTATTTCTAATGTACTTGTACTCCTTATGATCCAGTTTTCCCAAAAAATATGTCTGGGCTTGTTTGACATTGTCCAAATCATACATGGTTCTTTCCGAAAATCTTTTTGTTCCACCTGTACTGATATAATATACATAGAGCGGATCCGGGATAAAGGCAATAGACTTGCACTCACACAAAGTATAGAGATTGGTGATTGTATCATCACCCCAAAATATGCGTTCGCATTCCATCAGCTCAAGCATAGGAAGGAGAAGTTCTCGTCGATAAACCTTATCCGTACCAAAGCCAGTTAAATCTGACTTTTCCCACGTGTTACATAATAGCGCAGGGTAGTGCTGATCCAAAAAGACATCTTTATTCAAGACCTCCGCTTTGCACTTCGGTCCGGACTGCTTTTTAAAGAATCCACGTTTTCTATAATGCCCAAATTGAAGCACATCATAAGGACTGTCTTTTAGCATATTAGACAGAGTATAAAAAACATTTTTGGATGTATAACGGTCATCTACATCGCAAAACAAAACATACTTTCCCCTTGCCTGTTCAATTCCTTTGATACGAGTATGAAACGATCCTCGGTTTTCCTTGTATATGTAACGTATCCTTTGGTCTGCTGTGGCATATTCTTGACATATAGCAGAAGAGTTATCTTTTGATCCATCATCTACCAAAATCAATTCAAAGTCAGAAAATGTTTGTTTCGTAATTGAGGAAATACATCTCTTCAGAAATTTCTCTCCATTGTAGACGGGAACAATCACTGAAAAAAAGGGGTGTACAGAGTCATTCGCTTTTTCCATCGTAGTTTGCCTCCAAATATTTTCTTTCGCTATAATAGGCACTGCTAAATTAACACAACGTTCATATATGTGCTATCTTTTTATGGAAAGATATAGCTTTTTAGCAGATTTTACTTTATCATTCTAACATACCATTATTCAAAAGTCAACATTTCCATCGAATCCAAGAAGTCTCCATCGAATTAGCGATTTAGGATGGAGGTTTTGTATTCGCTGGGGGTCATATTGGTAAAGGATTTAAAGCATTTGGAGAAATATTGAGGATTGTCGAAATGGAGCAGGTCGGAGATCTGCGCCATGTTGCAATTACCCTCACGGATGAGCCGTTTGGCTTCGTTGATCTTTAAACCGTTGTAATATTTTATAATACCGCTTTTTCGGTATTGGGAGAAGAGCTGTTTCACCGTACTTTCGCTCTTGCCCACTGCGGCGGCAATGTCCCCTACAGTAAGTTTCCCGTAGATATTCTCCTGCAAAATATCCAAGATCTCTTTGACGGGATAGGGTACATCCACACCGTCAATGAGATAGCTGCGCCGTTGCTTTTTGGACACGGCGGCAGTACTCCTGGACAAGCGGATGAGGAAGATCTCCAACAGATTCTTTGTCATCTGACTGCTGCCGAAGGGAGATCCCTTGATCCGTTCCAGCTTCTGAAGCAGGGGATTCTTTTCGTCCACCAGCTTAAAACAGGACAAGCCCTCTTCAAACAGGGTGGAAAGGAGACTCTTTTCCTCCGGGCTGAGACGAAAAATCTTGCCCTCGAAGTCCTTCATAGCCCTGCTGTGGCACTCAAAGGTCAGGATACTGACATTGGGTGCTGTACGGTGGTCGCCGGAAAGATTGTGGAATTCGTTAGGCTTGTGGAAGGTCATCTCCCCGCTTTTTAGGACAAACTTGTTCTTGTCTGCGGTGCAGAGCATCTCACCCTTGTCGATATAGACCATTTCCCAAAAATCGTGGCGCTCTCCTTCATAAGAGAAGTTCTTGGAGAACTCCATGTAGAAGATGGTAATGATCTTTTCCACATTGAAAACCCTTTCAAAACCAACTCTTGTAAAATTATCTTGCACCGTTCCGACCTCCTGTCTGATTTTACACTTATTATAACCGATTTTGCACTCCAACGCAAGACCTTGGTTGTTATAATAGATTATATAAAATCCACAAAATATTATCAAAAAGGAGGACGAATTATGTACACTGTTCTGGTAATCTCCTGTCACCCCGATGATATGGAGATCGCCTGCGCCGGCACATTGCTCAAATGCAAGGAGCGTGGAGACCGTGTAGTCATCTGCCACCTGTCCAGTGGTAACTTAGGCCACGAGATCATTCCCCCCGATGAGCTGACAATTATGCGAGCCAAAGAGGTGGAGCGTTCCGCCGCCTTAGGTGGCTTCGAGGTCATTCATTCCAGCTTTGACGATCTGGCCATTTACCACAACAACAAGGATGCTCGGGACAAGGTCGTAGACGTCATCAAGTCCGTCGATCCCGATTTCATCATCACCCACGACCCCAACGACTATATGCCCGACCATAACGCAGTATCCCGTCTGGTATTCGATGCCAGTTTTACCGCCACCCTGCCCAACTACCACACCAAGGTACCGGGCCATGCTCGTATGGTTCCCATTTACTACATGGATACGCTCTGCGGTGTGAACTTTAACCCCACAGAGTATGTTGACGTCACCCCCTACATCGACAAGAAGTTAGAAATGCTGGAATGCCACGAATCCCAGATCGTCTGGATGCGTGACCATGACCACATTGATTTCCCGGATATGGTTCGCACCTGTTGCCGTTACCGCGGTTTCCAGTGCGGTGCCGACTATGCCGAGGGCTTCAAGCAGTGCCAGGTTTATCTGAAGGGCACAACCAAGAGATATTTACCCTAATCAATACAAAGGAGATTATTTACTATGGATTTCAATTCTACCGTTAAGGGCTCTGCATTAGAGGGCTTCTACCCCGCAGGTTGGGACTTTGCTAAGATCGACGCTTGCATCGACACTCCCGACAGCATCACCACCCATCAGGCTCACTGGAACGACAACTTTACCCCCATCAAGTGCGACTGCTTAGAAGAATTCAACACCTATATGGGTCACGAGATCGCTCTGCAGATCAAGCTGGCTAAGGATCGCGGCGAGAAGATCGCTTTCATCCTCCCCGTAGGCCCCATGGGTATGTACAAGTGGGTCGTCTACTTCCTCAAGGAGTGGAAGGTTTCCTGCGAGCACGTTTACACCTTCAACATGGACGAGTGGGCAGACGGCGAGGGCAACACCCTGCCTCCCGAGAACCACGGCTCTTTCCAGTACGCCATGGAAAATGCTCTGTTTAACCCCCTGGGCGAGCTGACCGTTCCCAAGGATCAGAGAAATTTCGCAACCAAGGAAAACCTCCCCACCTATCCCGAAAAGATCAACGCTCTTAAGGCAGAGGGTGCAAAGCTGGTTCTGGTATACGGCATCGGCAGAATGTGCCACATTGCTTTCTGGGAGCCCACCTTTGCTGAGGACTACGCTTCCGCCGCTGAGTGGGAAGCAGATCCCTACCGCATCGGTGCCAAGATCCATCCCCTCACCGTTGAGCAGAATGCACTGACCAGCTTCAAGTCCAGAACTCCCCTGGTTCCCTGCAGAGCCAACACCATCGGCCCCGGCCTGTTCCTGAAGGCTGACTACGCTATCGGCGGCGCCGACGGCACCCTGGGCAGAGGCATGCAGTGGCAGGGTCTGTCCCTGTGGATGACGCTCCGCCATGAGAAGACCCCCTGGATCACCTCCACCTACATCCCCACTCTGCCCGGCAGACTCTTCTTCCTCTCCGAGCTGGCAGGCCCGTTGGAAGCCGAGTGCAACTAATATGAACACCGCAACCAAAACCGGCATTGCCGTCTGCGGCAATGTGCTGGTAGACTTAATTAACCAAATCCAAGCCTACCCCAACGCAGGGGAGCTGACCAAGATCACGGGACTGGAAAAGTCCGTGGGCGGTTGCGTTCCCAATGTGGCCATTGACCTGAAAAAGATCTGCCCTGAGCTTCCGGTGCGTGCCATCGGCAATATCGGCGCAGACGACAACGGCGCCTTTGTGCGACAGGGGTTAAGTTCCCACGGCTTAGACCTGTCGGGGCTGAAAACCGTGGACGACGCCACCAGTTTTACGCAGGTCATGAGTGTCGCAGGCGGTCAGCGCACCTTCTTCACCTACGCCGGAGCCGACGGAAGCCTCTGCGCCGCGGATTTGGACTTTTCGGA
>JAZREB010000115.1:0-1675 GCA_045660585.1 Faecousia sp.
GCAATGGATATTGAAGGTTTAGGCGGATCCATTGTGGATCAGCTCATTGCCGCAGGAAAGATCATGAGCCCTGCCGATATTTACTACCTCACGGTAGATGACCTGAAATCTCTGTGGAAGAGTGGCTCCAAGGCTGCCCAAAAGCTCCACAAGGCCATCGAAGACAGCAAGGGACGGGAACTCCACCGCCTGATCTACGGTCTGGGTATCCGTCAGGTTGGCGAGAAGGCCGCAAAGCTCCTTGCAAAGTCCTTTGGCTCCATGGATGCCCTTATGGAGGCAAGTGTGGAGGATCTGACGGCTCTGCGAGATTTTGGAGACATTACTGCACGATGTGTTGCGGATTGGTTTGCAGATCCCAAGTGTCGGGAGCTGGTGGATAGATTACGGCAGGCAGGGGTGAATTTTACCGGCAGTGAGCAGAGCACGGATCAGCGGTTTGCAGGGCTGACCTTTGTGCTGACGGGAGCACTGTCCCTCTTTACCCGTGACGAGGCTACGGAAAAGATCGAAGCCTGTGGCGGTAAGGCATCGGGCTCCGTTTCTAAGAAAACCAGCTATGTAGTAGCCGGAGAAAATGCCGGTTCTAAGCTGAAAAAGGCCAATGAACTGGGAATTCCTGTTCTGACGGAAGAAGAGTTCCTGAATATGCTTGCATAATTGGGAAATCTGTGGTAAAATGATGGCTTACGAATGACAGAAAGGAAATATACCAATGAGAAAGTTTTTAGCGATCCTGACTTGTCGCATTCTTACCTTGGTGGGTAAGGTGGTAGGTAAGGGCACCAGTCTCCCCGGCAAGTATGCTCTGAAGGTCTGTCCCGACATCCTCCGCCGTATTGAAAAGCCCGAGACCATTATTGCCATTACCGGCAGTAACGGTAAGACCTCTACCATGGAGATGATCGCCGCTGTTTTACAGGCAAGCGGTAAGACCGTTGCCTATAACGTAGAGGGCTCCAATCAGATCGAGGGTGTTACCACCATGATCCTCAACTCCTGTACCTGGGGCGGTAAGATGAAGCAGGATGTCCTCCTCATCGAATCCGACGAGAGATATACCAAGTTCACCTTTAAGTGGTTCCATCCCACCCACTATGTTATCACCAATCTGTACCGTGACCAGTTGACCCGTAACGGACACCCCGATTGGGTGTTTGATGCCATCAAGGAGAGCGTATTCCCCGATACCAAGCTCCTGCTCAATGCGGACGATCCCATGGTATCCCTCTTCGGTCAGGGACGGGAGGATGTGATTTGGTTCGGTCTGGATCACAACAGCTATGACAGCGACAGCTTCCGCGGTGCGTACAATGACGGTGCGTTCTGCCCTGTTTGCGGTAAGCCCATGACTTACGAATACTATCACTTTAACCATGTGGGAAAGTATGCTTGCACCGCTTGTGACTTTAAACGCAGGGATACGGATTACACCGTTACCGATCCGGATCTGGAGCAGGGAAAGATCTGCATTAACGGTAAGCATGAGATCCCCCTGGCATTTAAGAGTATTTATAACATCTATAACATCCTGGCAACCTATGCCATCTGCGATCTGGTAGGGATCCCCGGGGAAAAGGCCGCAGAGGTCACCGGGAACTATATCCTGAAAAACGGCAGATATATCCGCTTTACTCTGGGTGAGCACGAGGGTACCTTCCTGATCTCCAAGCAC